>DMJJ01000303.1:0-15217 GCA_003452185.1 Verrucomicrobiales bacterium
GGCGCACCTCCACCTTCGGCCCCCTGCAGAATGTCGTCGGTGCCGCCCCGCGAAATCCCCCTCCCGTGCAGGTCCCCGCCACTCCCCCTGCCGAGCAGTTCATCTACGCCGCAGCACACGACCTCCAGGAGCCGCTCCGAAAAATCAAGAGCTTCACCGAACGCCTCAACTCCCGGCTCTCCACCACAGGCAGCCCGGAGGGGCAGGCCGAGATCCAGAGCATCCGCAACACCCTGGCCCGCATGCAGGGAATGCTCGACAGCCTCCTGAGCCTCGCCCGGATCCAGGGGCGCGGGGCGATGTTTGAAACCGTCGACCTCGGAGTCATTCTTCGCGAAGTGCAGGCGGACCTGGAGGATCGGATCACAGAAACCCGCGCCGAGGTCTCCATCGAGGGGGCCCCGCCGGAAATCGCGGGCGACCGCACCCAGCTTCACCAACTGCTTCAGAACCTGGTCTGGAACGCGATCAAGTTCCATGCCCCGGGCAACGCTCCGAAAGTGCGCATCCGGGTCGCGACGATCGAGGATCGCCCGGTCAACTCACACCACACGGACTGCTCCTGGTGCGAGGTCGCGGTGGAGGACCAGGGCATCGGGTTTGAGGAATCTCACTGGGACCGACTGCTGCAGGGGTTCCACCGGCTGAACACCCGGGAGGAGTATCCGGGGACGGGGCTCGGACTGGCGATCTGCCGGAGCATCGTCGAGCGGCACGGGGGAACCCTGACGGCCCGAAGCATCGTGGGCCAGGGATCCACCCTCACGGTGCGGCTCCCGATGCGCCAGTACGCCCGCTCGGGCGACACGACCATCCTGGTGGGCCCGCGTGTCGCGGGACCCGCCCCCGAGCAGAAAACATTCTGAAACGCCTGATCCACGTCCCATGGAACCCGGCACCCCAATTCGCACTCTCAGGCTGCTCCTGATCGAGGACGACAAGGAGGATCACCACCTCACGCGCGAGCTCCTGGGGGAGGTCTGGGGAACCCGCTACGAATTCACCTGGTCCCGGACGTTCGATGCCGGACTCAAGGCCCTGGTTGAAAACAGCCACGATGCCTGCCTAGTCGACTACCGGCTTGGCGACCACACCGGGATCGACCTCCTTCAAGCCGCCCGGAGCCATGGGAGCCGGGTCCCAATCCTGTTTCTCACCGGACAGCAGGAGCAGTCGATCGACACTGCGGCCCTCAAGGCGGGGGCGGCCGATTTCCTGATCAAGGGATCGGTGAACGGGGCGGCGATTGACCGGGCCATCCGCTATGCGATCGAGCGGGCCGCGGCGCAGCATGGGGCCGCCGAGGGGAAGGTGCGGCTCGCGGGATTTGGAGCCGAAGTGGGCCGAGCCCTGACCTGTCGCGGGGGTGTCCCGGAAATCCTTGGGATGTGCGCTCAAGCCATCGCCAACTACCTCCGCGTGGAGCTGATCCAGGTGCACGTCTTCAACCCCAAGCGCGGTGACCTGGAGCTTGTCTCCGCGGCCGGCCCGCTGGCGGCGCATCCCCCCTCGGCCCACCCCGCCGCCGTGGATTTCATCCAGGGGGAGCCGTTCCTGAGCTGCCCTGCGGCGGAGGATCACCGGCTTCCCGATCCAGCCTGGATCGGATCCCACGGCATCGTCAGTGCGGCGACCTACCCGCTGATGCGGGCGGAGCATCTTCTGGGGCTCATCACCCTCTACTCCCGGGAGGCGCTCTCAAACCTCTCGATGAATGAGCTCGGGTCCGTCGCCCCGGGCATCGCCTCCTACCTGGCCCGCCTCTCCCTGGAAGCCCAGGTGCGCCGGACCCAGCAGCTGGCCTGCGTGGAAGGGATGGCCGCGGGGCTGGCCCACGAGTTCAAGAACAACCTCATGGTGATCCGGACGCACGTCGACCGGGCGATGGAAGAGTGCCCCGGGGGGTCGCGGGTCCTGGAGCCCCTTGGCCATATCTGCACGGTCCTCGAAAGCGCCAATCGACTGGCGCAGCAGCTGATGGCCTTCGCCCGTCCCGGACCGATGATCCCCCGCCCCACCCAGCTCAACCAGACCCTAACCGCCATGCGGCCGATGATCCAGGGGGCGGTCGACCAGCGGGTGGTGGTGAACCTCCGGTGCGAGGCGGCCCAGCCGACGATCCTCGGCGATTCCGGGATGCTCCAGCAAGTGGTGATCAACCTGGCGGCCAACGCCCGCGACGCGATGCCGGACGGCGGCACCCTGACGCTCGCCACGGGGAACGTCCGGATCGATGCGAGCCAGGCCGCCACCAATCCGGATGCGACGGTGGGGGAGTTTGTCCGCCTCGAGGTGACCGACACCGGCAGCGGCATGGCCCCCGAGACCATGGCCCGCCTGTTCGAGCCCTTCTTCACCACCAAGCCCCAGGGAAAAGGAAACGGCCTGGGGCTGCT
The DNA here is from genome assembly GCA_003452185.1 of Verrucomicrobiales bacterium. Taxonomy (GTDB): domain Bacteria; phylum Verrucomicrobiota; class Verrucomicrobiia; order Limisphaerales; family UBA11320; genus UBA11320. The sequence continues at coordinate 2,397 of DMJJ01000303.1, forward strand.
GACCGTGTTCAACATCGTCCGCGAGCACAGCGGCTGGATCGAGGTCCGGAGCGAGCCGGGAAAGGGAACCTCCTTTGCCCTTTACTTCCCCCTCTGCCGGGAGCCCGTGGCGGAGCCTGCCCCTCCAACCCCGCCCTCCCTTCCTCCGGAGGGACGCGACGTCCAGGGGCGCGGCGAGGTGGTGCTGGTGGTCGAGGATGAGCCGGTGCTTCGAATCGCCGCCGAGCAGAGCCTCAAGCGGGCGAACTACGAGGTCGTGGTCGCGGGCACCGGCCAGGAAGCGATCAAAGCCTGGGAGGCCCGCGGAGGGCGATTCGACGTCCTCCTGACCGATGTCTCAATGCCCGAGGGGATGACCGGGACGCAACTCGCGGCCCACCTGCTGAAGGAAAACCCCCGGCTCAAGGTGATCCTGACCAGCGGATACGCGCAGGAAATGCTCGACCAGGACCCGGGATGCGAGGAGGCCCACTTCCTCCAAAAGCCCTACCCCCCAAGCCTTCTGCCCGAAACGGTCGGCAAGTGCCTCGGGATCTGATTTCCCCGTCCCACCCCCACCCCGCCCCGGCCGATTCAGCGTCCCAGCCGGTCGATCTCCTGCCGGAGCCTCGCGAGCGCCCGGGCCCGGTGGCTGATCCGGTTCTTGATCTCCACGCCGAGTGTGGCGAAGGACTCCGAATACCCGTCGGGAATGAAAAGGGGATCGTAACCAAACCCCCCGGCCCCCTGCGGCTCGCTGGCGATGCGTCCCTCACACGTCCCATCGACGAGAATCGGCCCCACCACCGCCTCCCCCCCGGACGGCACCCCGTGAACGGGAACCAGAGCCAGGGCGCACCGGAACCGGGCCTTGCGGCGGGCCTCTGGAACGCCCGCCAGCAGGGTCAGCAGCTTGATGTTGTTCTCGGCGTCCGAGGCATTGCCGCGGCGGTTGGGATCGCCCAGGGAAGCGAAACGGGCGGAGTGAACCCCGGGAGCCCCGTTCAGGTGGTCCACCTCCAGGCCGGAGTCGTCCGCCAGAACCCAGCAAGGGGAGGAGCGAAGATCGAACGACTGACGGTGGGTCGCAAGCCACTGGGAAAGGGAAAGGGCCTTCTTGAGAGCGTTCCCAGAAAACGTGGTGGCATCCTCGACCACCTCGGGCACCCCGACGAGGCCTTCCAGGCCAAGGCAGGCCGTCCCGGCGGGAAGCATCTCGCGGATCTCCCCGAGCTTGTGCGCGTTCCGCGTCGCGATCACCAGGGTCATCATGCGGGAAACCAGCGGTAGAGCATGAAGTAGATCAGCACCCCGGTGAGGGAAACATAGACCCAGATCGGCCAGGTCCAACGGGCTAGCTGGCGGTGTTTGTCGAGCCGACCGGCAAGGCCCCGACGGATCGTCACCAGCGCCAGCGGCACAACCACAATCGCCAGCAGGATGTGCGAGACCAGCATCAGGTGGTAGGCCGTGCGAATGAATCCCTCGGCTCCGATCGGCGTGTGAACCCCCCGCACGAGGATCTTGTGAAGGACGTAGGAGACCAGAAACACGCACGAGCAGCCAAAGGCCGAGAGCATGCACGACTGGTGGGCCTCGCGCTGCCCGCGTCGGATGAAGACATACCCAAGGATCAACAGCACGAACGCCGTCCCGTTGAGCGAGGCGTTGATCGCAGGGAGGTCGGAGACCTTGATCACGGAGGACTCAATCAGCACGCGCCTCACTGCGGCCTGGAGTTTGGCGGGACCGTCCGGCTCGAGGGTTTCGACGGACGTGCGGAGCCGTCCGCGTCCATCCACCACCACGGAAATGGTGCTATGGATGAAGAGGTCCTCGGGATTTGCCCGCTGGTCGGGAGTCTTGTCCACCGCCGTCAGTTTCAAACTTCCCACCGCCAGCCTGGTCAGATCCTGCTTGCGGCCGGTGAGGAAGGTCCATCGCGCGGGGTTCACCGTGAACTTTGAGGCGAAGCGGGAAAGGATGGCCGGGGTGTCGAACTCCGGGTCGGCGGTCAGGGTGACAAACCGGACCCCCGGCTCGGTGGCAAACTGCGCCTGGAGCCGCTCCATCCTGTGGGTCATCTCGCGGCACGGCCCGGCGCACCGGGTGAAGATGATGTTGGCGACCCAGACCCGCCCGGCCAGGGCATCGAGGGAAACAGGCTCCCCAAGCTGGTTGGTGAGCAAGAAGGGGTCGACCTGGCTGATGACGGGGAGCGGGGCCTGCCGCCGCGAGACCAGGACGGCGGCGGCGAGCAGCAACGTGACCGCAACGACCCCGAAGGGTAGAAAACGGAGCGAGGGGTTCGTTTGGGGTGTGGCAGACATTTGAGTGGCGCTCAGTGCGATGGCAGCGTGGGTGGCAAAATGCGAACGGCCCGGTGTTCACCCGGGCCGTCCTGGAATAAGAAGATCCGGATTCAGTGGCTCCCCCGGGGGGCGTCCCCTCAGGCGGCCACGGGGTCATTCAAACCCGCCGCCTCCGCCCGCCGCAACAACGTTCTTGGCGGCCCACTTCTCAAACTCCTCCTGGGTGACGACATTCAGGAATCCCTGGGTCATCGCGGCATGGCCGTTCCCGCAGAGCTGGGCGCAGTTGATCTGGTATTTCCCGACCGCCGTCGGGGTGAAGTGAACCGGGATCCGTAGTCCCGGAATCGCATCCTGGGTCACACGCATCGCAATCACCTTGAAGGAGTGAATGACATCCTTGGAGCTGAGGTGAATCAGGACCGGCTTGTTCACCGGGACCGTCAGGTCGTTCAAGGTTCGGACATCATCCTTGCCCGCGGGATCCTCCTTCACCAGGCCGAAGGGGTTCTCGGTGTTCACCAGCGCCATGTCCTGCTTCTGGAAGGCCCCATCCTTCCCCGGCATGAGAACGTTCCAGCCGAACTGCTGGGCGACGATCCGCACCACCGTCGACTCGGCGGGCGAAGGGAGCTGGTCCACGACCTTGGCCCAGAGCGGGACGGCAAAACCGAGCAGCAGCACCGCCTCGACGAACGCCACGGCCCCCTCGATGTAGGTGGAGGCATGGCTTCGGGCGCCGACGTAGTCGGCCTTCGGGTTGGCTCCCTTGCGGAAGCGGAACAGCACATAGACGAAGTATGCCGCCCACCCGACGAACAGCGCGCCCATGAGGTAATGCACGAGCACGATCATGTAGTCGACGTCACCGCCGTGCTTCGAGGCCACGATTGGAAGTCCGAGGAGTTCTTTCATGTCAAAGGATCAAGGATCAAACCGTTTTCGTAGGAGAGGAATCACCAGCCGCCGGGGCAACGCCATTGTCGGGCCCCGCCTCGGCCTCAAGCCGGGCGGCGCGGCGCGCCACGAACACAAAGAAGGAACAGATACCCGCAAGAACCATCCCAACAACCACCAGGAGGGTGAAAATGCCCCAGTTCAACCCCTGCCCCAGAGCGGAGTCGGTCTGCCCGAAACAGGTCGCACAGGCCACGGCCTCCCGGGCCGCCAGAAGCGGAACTGAAAGGAGCGCCACACGGATCCAACGGGCGGGGAAACGGGCGGGAGTCGTGATCATAGATAGCTCACGTCCTTGAGTTTTTTCAGGAAATACCGGCCATACACCACAAGCGCCACCCCCAGGACCGCCGAGGCAATCCCCATCCCGAGGTTCAACCGGTTGGCTGGCTCCTCATGGGACCCGGTCCAAAACGCCCACGCCGCGAACCCAAAGCAAAGGGCCGTGGAGGCGATGATGAACAGGATATGGATGGCCTTCAGCGACATGGGAGTTACTTGAACATCGTCGTCGGAGGGAGGTCGTTCATCGCCCAGATGGTCAGGACCATCAGGCCGACCACGAAAAAGGCGGTCGACGCCATGATCCCGTAGATCATCTTCCGCTCGTCGATGAGATGCATGAAGTAGCCGGCCACCAGGAATCCCTTGATCGTCGCGATGAACAGGGCGACGGCCACCGTGAGGGCCACGCTCGGCAACTCGATGAAGTAAGCCCCCACGGTGATCACCGTTCCGATGATCAGGGCGAAAAACACGAACCAATACTTCTTAACCGACTTGGCGATGTCGTGTGCGCTATGGTCGCTCATAGAAAATGTGTCTCGGTGTCAGGTCAACGCGGCGGTTAGAGAAGATAGAGGACCGGGAACAGGAAGATCCAGACCAGGTCGACGAAGTGCCAGAAGAGGCCGGAAACCTCCACCCGGTTGATATACCGCTCGGGGTCGGTCTTGTACATCCCGGCCCCGGGCCAGAGGATGTAGGCAATCACCAGGGCGCCCGCCACGACGTGCAGCCCGTGGAGGCCGGTCAGGGTGAAGTAGATCGACATGTAGGTGTTGTGGGCCGGGCCGTAGTTGTCGATTTTCTTGATATCGTCGGCCTTGATCTCGATCTCCTTGCCGTGATCGCCGTGACGCGAGGCCTCACGCACCCCAAGAGCCTTCCCCTTGGAGGCATCGATCTGATGCCCGTGCAGCACCACCGCCTCCTTGTCGCGGCTCACAAGGTGGCCGTCGAACACCTTCCCATCCTTGGTGATGACCTGGTAGTGGTGGAACTTGTCGTTGTACTCGTACGACTTGATGCCGACGAAGGCGCAGGCGCAGAGCACCGTGATGGTCTGACAGGCCCGGTACTTGGCAAAGTTCCCAACCTTCAGCGCGGCCCAACCCAGCACCACCGTCACGCTGGAGGAGATCAGCACCAGGGTGTTGACCGTCCCGATCGGGACGTTCAGGAGATGCGTGGGCCACTCCCCGGCCTCGGCACCCACCCGGAGGAGGATGTAGGAGGAGAAGAGGGCGCCGAAGAGCATCACCTCGGAGGCGAGAAAGAGCCAAATGCCGACCTTGGCGTTGTAAAGGCCGGTGTCCCGGCGGGGGTGGACGACGTATGGAATTTCCATGTTGGGTGCGTGCAGTTGTAAAGGGTCGGAACCGCGGTTTCCTCAGGTGGTCTGGTTCTGGGGCACAAAATCCTTCGGAGCCCCCGGGAGACTGTAGTCGTAGGGCCCGCGCACCACCTCGGGAGTCTTGGTGAAGTTCCCGTGCGGCGGGGGAGTCGGGGTCTGCCACTCGAGCGTGGTCGCATCCCACGGGTTGTCCGACGTCACCTTGCGGCCGTTGGAGATGCTCCAGAAGAAGTTGATGATGAACGGGAGCTGCGCCAGGGCAAGCATCCAGGCGGCGTGGGAAACAAACTCATTGAGCTTGATGATCGCGGCCGAAAGCCCGCCGATCGCCCCAACCTTGGCAACGGAATACATCGCGCCACCATCCGACATCCGGCGGAGCATGCCAGCCATCCCCTGCAGGAACATCGGCATGAAGATCAGGTTCATGCAGATCAGCGAGAGCCAGAAGTGAATCTTCCCAAGGGTCTCGCTCATGAACCGGCCGGTCACCTTCGGATACCAGTAATAGACACCCGCCAGGAGGCCAAAGATCGTCCCAGGAGCCACCACGTAGTGGAAGTGGGCGATGACGTAGTAGGTGTCATGCAGATGGATGTCGCTGTAGTTGAACCCGAGCGGCAACCCGGTCAACCCCCCGATGCCGAACATCGGGAGAAACGCCAGGGCGAAGAGCATCGGCGTGTTGAAGCGGATCGACCCGCCCCAGAGCGAAATGAACAGACAGGTCAGGATGATCACCGACGGGATCGAGATGATCATCGTGGTGGTCTGGAAGAAGGTGCTGATCTTGGTCCCCATCCCGGTGAGATACATGTGGTGAGCCCAGACGATGAAGGAGATGAAGCCGATCCCGAGCGAGGAGTAGACGAGCGACTTGTACCCCCAAAGCGGCTTGCGGGTGTTGTTGGCCACGATCTCGCTGACAATTCCCATCGCGGGAAGGATCAGGACGTAAACCTCGGGATGCCCCAGGAACCAGAACAGGTGCTGCCAGAGAAGCGGGCTGCCGCCGCCGCTGATGTTCGCCAGGTTGCCCCCCACGGCCAGGCCGGTCGGGAGGAAGAAGCTGGTGTGAAGAACCTTGTCAGCCAGCTGCATCAGGCCGGCAGCCTCCAGCGGAGGGAAGGCGAGGAGAAGCAGGAAGCCGGTCACGAACTGCGCCCAGACAAAGAAGGGCATCCGCATCCAGGTCATCCCCGGAGCCCGGAGCTGAATGATCGTGGCAATGAAATTCACAGCGCCCAGCAGCGAGGAGGTGATCAAGAGCACCATGCCGACCAGCCAGAACGTCTGGCCATCGCCGGGGATCGTGCTCGCCAGCGGAGAGTAGGAGGTCCAGCCAGCCTGGGCCGCACCCCCGGGAATCAGGAAGCTGACCAGCATGACCACGCCGCCTGCGGCATAGCACTGATAGCTCACCATGTTGATCCGAGGAAACGCCATGTCGGGCGCCCCGATCTGGAGCGGCACAATCAGATTGCCGAAGGCACCGAACGCAAGCGGCACAATCGCGAGAAAGACCATGATCGTCCCGTGCATCGCCCCAAACATGTTGTAGAGATCGGGACTCATGATCCCCTTGGTCGCCAAATCCCCAAAGAGCCCGTTCAGCAGCCCGCCAACCAACGGAATCGGCGTGTTGGGATAGGCGATCTGCCACCGCATCGCCATGATCAGGCAGAAGCCGAAGAACAGGAACACCAAGGCCGTCAACCCGTACTGGATCCCGATCACCTTGTGGTCGCTCGAGAAGACATACTTCTTGAGGAACCCTCCCTCGTCGTGGTGCGCCTCGTGCGCCCCGGCATGATGCGTGTCAGCAGTAGTCGTATGCATTCGTCAAAGCCGTGTCTCTTGAGATCCCAATTCGCGAAAAACCATTTCCTGCCCACCCCCTGGTAAAATCCAGTTAGCGGACCCAAAAAGCAAAGAACCGAGCGAGTTAAGGGATCGAGCTGCGAGGTGTCAACGGAACAATTGCCGCAGACTCACAGTTTAGTTTTATCCATGACCATCATCACCAAAAGAAGGGGGAGGTAGAGGATGGAGGCAAGGAAGAGCTTCCTCGCGGAGGGACGATCGAGGTGACGGGAGAACCTGAAGGCAGCCCAAAGGAAATAGATGCTGAGGAGGAATGCGGCGGCGAAGTAGTAGCGGCCGGAGAGCCCGAAGGCGAACGGCGCGAAGCTCAGGGGAACCAGGCCGAATGTGTGGCTGAGGGCCTGGCGGGCGGTTCGGCGGCCATCGGTATCGAAGCAGGGGAGCATGGCAAAGCCGGCCTCGCGATACTCATCTCGGTACATCCAGGCGAGGGCGAGGAAGTGAGGGAGCTGCCAGAAGAAGAGGATCGCGAACAGGGCCCATCCCTCGATGCTCAGTTCCCCCCGGGCGGCCGTCCACCCCATCAGGGGAGGGAGAGCGCCGGGAATGGCGCCGATGACGGTGTTCAGCGGGGTGACCCGCTTGAGCGGGGTGTAGACGAAAAGGTAGCTGATGAGGGTGACGGCTCCGAGGATGGCGGTGAGGGCGTTGACGAAGAGCATCAGTTCCACGATTCCAACGATCGAGATCCCGACGCCGACCCAGAGGACCATTCCGGGGGTGAGGTGCCGCGCCGGCAGGGGACGGTGTTCTGTGCGGGCCATCAGGGCGTCGTGCTCCCGTTCCAGCAGTTGGTTGAGGGCCCCAGCCCCGGCCGCGAGGAAGGCCGTCCCCGCCACGGCGTGGAACATCAGCGTCCAGTCGATGGCCCCCTGGTATCCGATGTAGAACCCGACCAGGGTGGTCATCACCACCAGGGCGCTCAAGCGCGCCTTGAAGAGCTCAAGCCAGATCGCCCGGCGGCTGATCCTCCCCTTGGCCGGGCGGGCGGGTGAGGGAAGGGCCGGCTCGGTGGCCGCGGGAGAGAGCGTTGTGGTCGGTGCCTTCATCATGTCAGGGGCAACGGGCGATCAGGTCAGGATTGGGCCGAGGGGGTTGCCACCGGGTGGGTGGGTTGCAAGCTGGGGGCCCCGGCCCCCTGGACCCGCCGCGCCCCGCGGGGACCGGAGGTCTCAAACCGCATCGGCCGGGCGTGCGAAAGACGGGCGGCCACCAGCGTCAGGAGCACCGCCACGACCAGGCAGCTGGCCCCGACCACGACATGCAGGGTGGCGATGTCGGCAGCCTTACCAGTCCAGACCGTCGAGGCCCCCAGCAGCGCCTGGGCAAGGACCAGCCCCTGCCATCCCAAGACCCCCCGGGCGAAGAGGGACCCGGTCCCCAGGGCCCGTACCACCCGGGAGGTGATCCAAAGGCTCACGCCAAGGACCAGAAGCGCCCCGATGCGATGGGCCATGTGAACCTGAATCTGGAAGGCCGTGATCGTGACATCGGCGTGCGCCTGGTTGATCCGCTGCAGCGACTCCGGGTCGGTTGCCGGCCAGAGATGCCCGTAGGCGAGTGGGAAGTCAGGAATCGCCAACCCGGCGTGGGCGTGGCGCAAGGTCGCCCCCAGGAGGAGCTGGAGGAAGAGAAGCCCGGTTCCCGCGATCATCCAGTTGCGGACCCGGACCGGAACCCCCGCCGGGGCGATCCGGGGCCAAAGGCCCGAGGTAAAGAGGGCGATCGAGGCCAGAAGCGCCAAAAACGACTGGGCCAGCGCGGCATGCAGGATCCCGATCTGGTCCCGATAGAGCACGACCCTCAACCCGCCCAACACCCCCTGCAAAATCACCAAAAACAGGGCCAGTCCCCCAAGCTTACGAAGCCACCCGCGCGACTCCCGGGCCATCAGCCATCCGAACAGGATCACCGTCAGAAACCCAACCCACGAGGCGAAGAGCCGATGGGTATGTTCATAAAAAATCCCCCCGTTCCAAAGACGGATCGGGAAAAAGAACATGTTGTATCCATAGGTGGTGGGCCAGTCGGGAACCGCCATGCCCGCTTCCTTGCTGGTCACCAGCCCACCGATCGCAATCAGCACCACCGTGTTGAGCGCCGCAAACACGGCAAACCGGTTCAGCCAGGGATTCGTTTCAGTGCGCGTCATGGTCAGGGTCGACGGATCAATCGGGCATTGGAGTCAAAGGCCATCCGGCCCGCCTCGCCAGCCAGGGGCAGCACCCCGATGTCGAGGCTCTCTGCCGAACGCTGCCGGGGACTTCCGATCCCTACAGCCGCACACTCTAGGCGGATAGCCGGAAAGCTCAAGAAGGAACCCGCATCGGAAGCTCCGGGGGACGGATTCGGATTCGATCACCCCCTGGGGGCCATGGAGACAGAACGCCCCCACGACGCACAGCATCGGGGGGGCGAAAACGGAATCTCTGACGTCCGAGGGAGCCGGGACCACGGCACCGCGTCGTCGGGGAAGGGTTACGGGGCCTTGAGCTCGAGCTCGAAGCTGACGGTGGCGTTCCCACCCTTCACCTCGACCTCCTTGACCGACTTGCCCGCCTTGCGGTGGGCGGCCTCAACCTTGTACTTGCCATCCGGAACGTTCTTGATGGTGAAGCTTCCGTCGTTGCCCGTCACCGCGAAGAACGGATGCGGAACCACGCTGACATAGGCGAACATCCAGGGGTGGACATCGCACTTGAACGCCAGGAAGTCCTCAGCGTTCTCGTAGGTGTAGGAGAGGTCGGGGGACTTGGCCATCTGGGCCTTGTTCGACTCCTTGTTGCCGGCCACCTTCGGGATCGAATGCACGTTGTGCAGGGTCTCGTCGGAGTTGCGAACCATCAGCTTCTGGCCGACCTGGACCGCAGCGATGTAGGGGAGGTATTCGCAGCCCTTCTGGTCGAGGACCACGGGCTCCGAGGCCGCAGGGGCGCTGCCGCTCAGGCCTTCGGTGATCTTCACAACCACCTGGCCAAGCTCGCCGTTCTGCCCCACCACGAAAACGCGGTTCTTGGGGCCTTCAGAAACCTTTCCACAGAAGATGTCCTTCTTAATGGCTTCGGTCTTCTGAGCCAGGTTGGGCTCCGGGGGAGGGGTCCCCTTGAGGGTCACCTTGCCGGTGATGTCCGCCGCCGACACGACTCCGATGGAACCAGCCAAAACCGCTGCCGCCGCAGCGAGGGTATTCAATTTCATATTCAATAGATAAGGGTCAACAGGTTGAACCGAACAGGAGCGCGGAAACTACCCGCCCCCGGGGTCCGTCGCAAGTGATTTGCGGCCACCGAAGGTCCGCCTCACCCGGCAGGTTGGACGAGCCCCGCCGGGGGGTATTCAGCGGAGGGAACCCTCTTCTGAGAAGTCGGAAACATGGGCCTTTATTGTCATTCGTTCACCCCAGCCCGTAGTTCCACCCCCCCTTCAGCCTTGTTGCCGCGGTGCCGATCCACTATAAGCAACTGGAATTCTGCATGAAACAGCTCGCCACCATCACCGTGATCGGCCGGGACAAGACCGGGGTCATCGCCCGAGTCACCAATGTCCTGTTTGAGCAAGGAGCCAACATCGAGGCACTCGAGGAGCAGGTCACCCGTGGGCAGTTCAGCATGGTGATTCAGGCCTCGTGGAAAGCCGCCCGCTGGGTGCCGCGGGAGGTCGAAAGGGCCTTGGAGAAAGCCGGCCGGGAACTCGGAATGGAAATCCGCCTCCGGCCCAGCGCGCCCAAGGGAGCCCAGAGGTTCGCCATCCTGGTGACGAAAGAACCCCACTGCCTGGAGGCGTTGCTGCGGGAGATCAAGGCCGGGCGGATCCAGGCAAAACCCGCCCTGATCCTGGGAAACCGTCCCGCCCTGAAGGCGATCGCCACCGCCCATGGAATCCCGTTCAAGCTCGTCCCGTGGGAGGACCGTGCGAAGGCCGAGGCCGCGGCGCTGCGGATCCTGGAGGCCGAGGGGGTCGACTTCCTCGTGCTCGCCCGGTTCATGAAAATCCTCTCCCCGAACTTCGTCTGGAGGTTCAAGAACAAGATCATCAACATCCACCCCTCCCTGCTTCCCAGCTTCCCAGGGCCCCAGGCCTACCGGCAGGCCTACGAGCGGGGGGTGAAGATCGCGGGGGTCACGGCCCATTTCGTAACGATGCAACTCGACGAAGGCCCGATCATCGCCCAGGGGAGCTTCCCGGTCCGCCCGAACATGGGGCTCCCGGAGATCATGGCAGCGGGCCAGAAGCTCGAGGCCAAGGTCCTCATCCGGGCTGTGAGGCTCTATCTCCAGAAGCGGCTCGATGTCTACTGGGGCGTGGTGAAGGAGGTCTAATTCCCGTTGCCCAGCCGGGAGGGCGCCGGATACGGTTCCCGGCATGTTCGATCTCCGCTGGATTCCCGGTCTTTGCGGCAGGGCCGCCCTGACCGCAGCCCTCGTTGCTTTCGCCGGTGCCAACCAGGCGGCCGAGCCGACCCCTTCCTCCCCCGCGACACCCCGCCCCATCCCGCTCCTGGAAGGGCTCCTGATCAAGGGGGTGAGTCGTGGCGGACGCACCCCCTTCCACACCGACCCGATCGAGGCCCAGATCGTCTCCAACCTCTGGACCACGCCCGTCCGGGGCGACGTGGTCCGGATGCCGGGTGGAACCAATGCCGTCTGGGAGGCCGCCAAGGCAGACGCAGAGGGCTGGTTCACCGTACCGGGCCCACGGGCTGGCTACGTGCTGCTGACCCATGAATCCCCCGCGGACTCCACCCTGCTGCTCAGCGCTCAGGGGGACACCATGGTTTATGTGAACGGGGTGCCTAGGACCGGCGATCCATACGAGAACGGCACGGCCGCCCTCCCGGTCCAACTCCGCAAGGGAGCCAACGAATTCCTCTTCAACGTCGGGCGGGGACGCGTCCGGGCAACTCTCCTTCCGCTAAAGGCCCCGATCGCCATCGAGCAGCGCGACCCGACGCTCCCCGACCTGATCCAGGGAACCCGGAATGATACCTGGGGGGGAGTCATCCTGGTGAACGGCACCCCCACCGCGCAGACGGGGCTCACCCTCACCCCTCTCGGGAAAGGGTTCGCCACGGAGCCGACCCCCGTTCCCCCAATCCCCCCGATGAGCACCCGGAAGGTCGGGTTCCGGATCCGGCACTCGGGAGAAAGCCCCACCAACCGGGTCAGCCTCACCCTGAGCCTCGGCCGCCAGGGCCCCCGTGGACGGGAACAGCTCGATGCCGCCACCTTCGGGCTCTCGCTCACGAGGGCCGACTCCACCCACAAGGAGACCTTCCAGAGCGGGATTGACGGAAGCGTCCAGTACTATGCCGTCACACCGGCCCGCCCCGTCGATGCGCGCCACCCCGCCCGCGCCCTGGTGCTGAGCACCCACGGAGCCAGCGTCGAGGCCATCAGCCAGGCCCGCGCCTATGCACCCAAGCCCTGGGCCCACCTGGTCGCCCCAACCAACCGGCGTCCCTACGGGTTCGACTGGGAGGAGTGGGGTCGCATGGATGCCCTCGAGGTCCTGGCCATCGCCGAAAGAAAGTTCAACACCGATCCCCGCCTCACCTATCTCACGGGCCATTCCATGGGGGGCCACGGCACCTGGCAGCTGGGAGCCACCTTCCCCGACCGGTTTGCCGCCATCGCCCCAAGCGCCGGGTGGATCAGCTTCTTCAGCTACGCCGGGGGAAAGAAGGACGAGGACACGAACGAGGTCCGCCGCCTGATCCAAAGGGCGGCCAACCCCAGCGACACGCTCCTCCTGGCGAGCAACTACCTGCACCACGGGGTCTACATCCTGCACGGCGATGCCGACGACAACGTCCCGGTCACCGAGGCCCGGGCGATGAAGGAGGCCCTGGGAAAATTCCACACGGACTTCACCTACCATGAGCAGCCGGGCGCCGGGCACTGGTGGGGAAATGCCTGCGTCGACTGGCCCCCGATTTTCGACCTCTTCGCCCACCATCGGATCCCCGAGGCGACCGACCTGAGGCATCTCCAGTTCACCACCGCCAACCCGGGGATCTCCTCCCGCTGTCACTGGCTCACCATCGAGGCCCAGGA
>DMJJ01000303.1:15640-20499 GCA_003452185.1 Verrucomicrobiales bacterium
CTGTTGCGGGCGGGGCCCCGGTCTCCATCGAACTCGACGGCACGAAGCTCCCGTCGCTCACTCCCGCGCGCGGCGAAACCCGCATCCACCTGACCCGTGCCTCCGGCACATGGGTCCGCGGAACCCCTCCCGGCCCGGCAATGAAAAACCCCCTCCGCAATGGGCCGTTCAAGGAGGCGTTTGCCCACCGGATGCAATTTGTGTACGCGACCCACGGCACGCCGGAGGAGAATGCCTGGGCCTTCCACAAGGCTCGCTTTGACGCCGAGACCTGGTGGTATCGCGGCAACGGATCGGTCGACCTGGTCCCCGACCACGCATTCGATCCCACCCGGGACCGCGACCGGGGGGTGGTCCTCTACGGAAACGGGGACAACAATACGGCGTGGGCTCCCCTGCTCCAGGGAAGCCCTGTCCAGGTGACGCGCACCCGGGTGAAGGTGGGATCGATCGAGAAAACCGGCTCCGACCTCGCCTGCCTCTTCCTGAGGCCGCGACCCGGGAGCGACATCGCCTGCGTGGCCGTGATCAGTGGCACCGGGCCCGTGGGCCTGCGCCTGACCGACCGCGTCCCGGTGTTCCTCGCCGGCGTCGCCCTCCCGGACTGCGTCGTGTTCGGGTCGGATGCCCTCTCCCGCGGCGCCGCAGGAGCCCGGATCGCCGGGTTTTTCGGAGTCGACTGGACGGTCGAGAACGGCGAGTTCGCCTCCACTCCGGAGTAGGACCGAACGGCACGGCCCTCAATGGCGCCACCGATCCGACGCGGGGAGCAATAACCCCTTCCACGAATTGGGCGCCACGGTTACGATCCGCCCACACCTCACTCCATTCGCATGAAAGCATTTCTGCAATTCCTCTGCCTCACCGCGTTCGTGTCGGCGTTGCTTCCCGACGCCTCCCGGGCCCAAAACGCCCCCGCCTTCACCCGGACGGAGGATGTCCTCTACGGCCGCAAGTTCGGCACGGCCCTGACCTTCGATGTGTTCCGCCCCGAAAAGCCGAACGGCCTTGGCGTGATCGTCGTGGTGAGCGGGGGCTGGTTCTCCAGCCACGATGGGATCAACGCCGGGGCCTATCGCGAGCTGCTGACGCGGGGCTACACCGTGTTCGCGGTGGTGCACGGGTCCCAGCCGAGGTTCCAGATCCCCGAGATCGAGCAGGACATGTTCAGGGCGGTGCGGTTCATCCGCCACCACGCGGCCCGGTACGGGGTGGATGCGGGTCGGCTTGGGGTCACGGGGGGAAGCGCAGGCGGACACCTTTCACTGACCCTCGGAACCCAGGGCGGGCCCGGAAAACCGGATGCCAAGGACCCGGTCGATCGCGAGAGCAGCGCCGTGGCGGCGGTGGCCTGCTTCTTCCCGCCCACCGACTTCCTGAACTACGGCAAGGAGGGGGAGGACGCCGTCGGGGTCGGGATCCTCAAGGATTACAAGCCGGCCTTCGGCCCGCGCGCTGATACGGCGGCGGAGCGCCAGAAATACGGTCGGGAAATCTCCCCCCTGTACTTTATCACCTCCAACCTGCCGCCAACGCTCATCATCCACGGCAATGCGGACAAACTGGTCCCGATCCAGCAGGCGGAACTCTTCGTCCGCAAGGCGGCGGAAGCCGGGGCCAGGGCCCGTCTCGTGGTCAAGGAGGGGAAGGCCCACGGCTGGCCCGACATGGGACCTGACACCGTGACCATCGCCGATTGGTTCGATGAACATCTGGCGGGGAAGAAGCCGTGAGGGTTGCGGGCCGCAGCACGGCCCCGCGACCGCCCGGGCCCGCAGGCGGGCTCAGGGAACCTGGATCACCCGGTAGAAGCGGGCTGCACCCGCCGGGGCGGAATCCAGATGACAGGCCGACGCCCCGTCCGCGACCACCGTCGCCACCTCAACCCACGGGGCACCGCCCAGGGCCTCCGAAGCCTCAAGCCGGTAGCTCCGGCCTGCCGAGGCGGCCCAGCAGACACGGATTCCCGTCCCTGCAGGATCGATCGAGGTGAAGACCGGAGGGGCATCCCCCGTGACCACGACCTCGAACGCCTGGGCTGTCGTCCAGTAGGCATCCCCAGCCAGAAGCACCACCCGATTGACGCCCAGATCCTCCGGCCGGGGCCTGCCGCTCAGCACCGCAGTCCCCCCGGAGCCTGAGGTCAGCGCCAGCCACCCGGGTAGCTGAAGGGCTGAGACCGCAAGCGGGATCGACTCCGGATCAGACGCGTGCGCGGCATAGGAGTACACGTCACCCACCTTCGCCACTAGCGAGGGCTGGGAATCAAACAGAGGGGGAAGGTGCGAGTCGGACGCAATGGTGCGTCCAAACACCCGGCCCACATGCGACGGGGAGGAGGGGGACTGGAAGAGCAACAGCGAGCGCCCGGCTCCCGAGGAGGCCACCCAGGGCAGCAAGGGATTCCGTGCCTCCCCGTCGATAAGGAAACCATCCGCTGGATCCAGCGGAACCCCTGCGGTGCTGATCTCCCGCCCGTAGATTTGCGTCGCCCCGGATCGGGCATCCTGCCAGACAACACGGTAGTTCGTGCCGTCGAAACTGGCCGTCGGGGCGAGCTGCCGCCCCCCGGCCTCACAGAGCACCATGCCGGCGGGGCGGACCACCGCGCCGTCGGAACGAACCAGCGTCCCGTAGATGTTGTAGTCCGAACCCCGGTTGTCCTCCCAGGCCACGAGGAAGTCCGTGCCATCCGTGGCGACCGTTGGATAGCGTTTCGTCACCCCGGGCAGAATGCAGATGGGAATGTCCTCCGTGCCAAGAAGCTCACCCGCGGGGGAGATCAGCCGCCCGTAAATATCGCAGATCCTGTTTGCATAGTCGTAGCTGTCGGACGGGTTGTTGCGGGAGTCCCTCCAGACCGCCAGGTAGTTGGATCCGTTCCATGCCAGCCGGACGCTGAACTGAAGCTCCGGGTTGCCGCTCAGCACAAAGCCGTTTTGCGGGGTGACGATCCTCCCCGCCCGGTCGACCACCGCGGCGTAGAGGTCAAAGTCTTCGTCGGCACGATCATCCCCCCAGGCCACCAGCCAGCCCGTTTCCCCGCCCCCCTGCACCGCGGTGCGAAACTGCTCCCCGTCGGTGACCGCGATCGGGAGATCGTCGGCGTCGAGCACACGCCCGGCGCCGCTGACACGGCGCCCCCAGACATTATGGTCGTCCCCCGGGGCCTGGTACTCCCACGCCAGCAGGAAATCGTCCCCCGAAGCCCCGATCGCAGGATAGCTGTTGAAGCTGCCCCGCGTGCTGACATGAATCCCCCACGGGTCGATGACCGAACCGGCGGTCGTGAGCCGCGTGGCCTGGATGTCAAAGCCCCCCTCCCTACGGAAATCCCGCCAGGCCGCAAGGTAGACGCTTCCGTTCCACCCCAACATTGGGAGCTGCTGCTGGTTTTCCGCGCTGCTCACAAGCAGGCCCGCGGCATCGAGCAAGCCACCCTCCGGTGTCACCCGCGCCGCATAGATGTCGGTGAACAACCCGCTCCGGTTATCGTCCCACGCCACCAGGTAGCTCCCGCCCCCGTATGCCACCGAGGGCCGTGACTGGTTGATCTGGGCCAGGCTCACCGGGATGCCCCCCGGATCGAGCACCCCTCCCGAGGCATCGATCCGCGCCCCGTAGAGATCCTGCCCGCCCCCCCGCCGATCCTCCCAGACAACAAAAAACCGAGCCCCATCGGAGCCTACCGCGGGCCCCGACTGCAAGGCAGGCAGGGCGCAGACAGGGATTCCCCCGGGCTGCAAGACCACGCCCTCCAGGCTTACCAGGGTCGCAGAAATGTCCCCCTCCGCATCCTTCCCCCGGTCCTCCCAGGCGACAAGGAATCGGTCGCTGGATGCGGCGACCGACGGGTTCAGCTGAAGCCCGGGCGCGCCCCCGGCCTTGGGATCGGCGGAGCTGCGGCTGAGAAGGATCCCCGCGGAGTCGGGGAGCCCCACCCCCCCGGAGGAGTCGACCACACGGGCTCCATAGATGTCCTGCTGGCCGGGGGAGGATCCCGACCGGAGGTCGGACCAAACCACGAGGGCGGTTCCTCCCACCGCCGCTACTGACGGCCCGGATTGGGCCCCGGGGGCCAGGGAGACCGGAAACTCATCCCCCGATGGAACGCCATCCGATCGGACGACAATCCCGTAAACATCCGTGTTCCCGTCCCCGAGGTCGTTGCGGGAGTCGGCCCACACCACAAGGAATCCACCCGCGAACCCCGCGGCCGAGGGATGAACCTGGGCCTGGGGCTGGGGCGACAGCGGGATCCCGGCGCCATCCGGCAGGGTTCCGTCATCCCCCACCCGTGCGGCAACGACGTTTGCCGCCCCGCCCCGCGAGTCCACCCAGGTGACAAGGAACTCCCCGGCCCTCCCGGCCACGGAGGGACGCTCGAGAAAATCCCCCACGGGAGAGATCTGAAGACCGCCCGGGTCGAGAATGACGCCGTTCGCGCCGACACGGGCACCGAAGACGAACGGCGGATCTTCCATGCGAAAGTCGCGCCAGGCCACCAGCCAGCAAGTGCCATCCCACGCCACCGAGGGGGAATCCTGTCCCTCGTAGGTCGCCAACCGCACCGGGGTATCCATGCCGAACTCCGGGCTGATCACGGGGTCGATCGCCACCGGGTATTGCGCCCCGGCCAGGAAGGCCGCGGGAACCAGAAACTCAAGGCGCCCCTGGTCAACCGCCGCCGCCAGCGTTGCCGAACGACCGGCCGCATCGACAGCGACCGCCTCCCCCACTCTCAGCCGTGGCGTGCCCGCGGCATCGGCGTAATGGATCCCGGAGGAAGTCCGGCCGGCGAACCGCAACCCCGTCAACTCCGCCTCCACCACCAGGGGGCCTTGCGCGGGGGGGGCTTT
>DMJJ01000303.1:20847-34158 GCA_003452185.1 Verrucomicrobiales bacterium
GACGCAGGATCGCGGAGCGCCTGTGCCGTGTTCCCCGTGATCACCCATCCCGGATCGCCCCCCGCGGGTCCGGCGTGGTACAGCGATTCGCTCCCGGATCTCACCCCCAGCGTCCGGAACCGGGCCTCGGCATCCGCGACACCCGCCGTGGAACCCACTCCCCCGCCCCGCCCCGAGGAGGTCGACCCCGTGGAGGGATCGGTGGGACGAAGCGGTTCAAGCGACACCCCATCGCCATCGACCCGGGCCACGTAGCCCGAGCGGCCGAAGGCTTCCACCCCGGGCTTCGCCCCCGCGGGGCGAAACGCGCTGGAAACCCGCTCCGCCACCTCACGCACATCCAACCTCGCCCCCGCCGAACGGGGATCCCCGCCCGGGCTGCCGGTCCCGCTCCCCGGCCGGCCCGCCTCACGACGTCGATGCCACGGTTCCTGCCCGTAGGCCACGGCCCAAGCCGGGGCACGGTCGGGGGGGGTGGTCAGGGAGGAAACCTTGTGCCGGGGGAGCAGCGGCGGCTCCACGACCGACTGGGGACTGATCGAGTTGGAGGCCGTGAGGGTGTCGGAAAGGGGATCCACGGGGCGTTCGCGCCCCGTGGGGATGAACCCGGCCCCCGGGTCGGACGTCAGGAAGAGAAATACCGCGCCGCTCATTACCGCGAGGAGCAGCAATCCGAGCCAAAAACGTGCAACACGCATGCGACAACTCCGAGGCCGCCCAAGCCCGCAACTCCCTTGGGAGGGGGCAAAAAAAGCAGCCAACTACTTATTGTCATCGGATTTCCAAAGGTTTTCTTGAAAACCGACCCAAAACCCGGTGTGAATCTCCTGTTCGCCGCCGCCCCACCTGGGCGGGGTGCCAACGCCCCAACCCATGCCCCAAACCAGTTCATATCAACGGCAACGCAGGATCTGGATCCCCCTCTGGCTGATCTTTTTGGGCGGATTGGCCCAGGGGGCCTTCGTCCCGGTCAATGAAACCCCGCCCGCCACCCCCCGTGAATTCCGCGCGGCCTGGGTGGCCACGGTGAACAACATCGACTGGCCCTCCCGCCCGGGGCTCTCCACGGCTCAGCAGCAACAGGAGTTGATCTCCCTGGTCGACCAGGCCGTGGCGTTGAAACTGAACGCCGTTCTCTTCCAAGTGCGGCCGGCGTGCGACGCCTTCTACGAGTCGCGGCTGGAGCCGTGGTCCGAGTACCTCAGTGGAACCATGGGGCAGCCCCCGCAGCCCTATTACGATCCGCTGGCCTTTGTCATCCAGGAGGCCCACCGTCGCGGCCTCGAGCTCCATGCCTGGTTCAACCCGTTCCGGGCCCGCCACCACGCCACACAAGGTCCGCTTTCCTCACGCCACATCGCCAGGACGCATCCGCAGTGGGTCAAGAACTACGGCCGCTACCTCTGGCTCGACCCGGGGGAACCGGCCGTCCACGAGTACTCGCTCAAGGTGATCATGGATGTCGTGCAGCGATACGACATCGATGGCGTCCATCTGGATGATTACTTCTACCCGTACAAGGAGAAGGATTCCCGGGGTCACGTGGTCGAGTTTCCCGATGCCCCATCCTACAAGCGATACCAGTCGCAGGGGGGAAAGCTCGCGCGCGAGGATTGGCGGCGGGACCAGGTCAATAGTTTCATCCGCCGGCTGTACCAGGCGGTGAAGGCCGAGAAAGCCTGGGTGAAGCTCGGCATCAGTCCCTTTGGCATCTGGAGGCCTGGGAACCCGAAGGGCATCGATGGGCTCGACTCCTTCAACGAGCTCTACGCCGACTCCCGCAAATGGTGGAACAGCGGCTGGGTCGATTACCTCGCTCCCCAGCTCTACTGGGCGATTGATGAAAAGGAGCACAGCTTCCCCCTCCTCCTGAAGTGGTGGGCGGAGCAGAACCTGCAACACCGTCACCTCTGGCCTGGGCTCAACTCCGCCGCCGTGGGTGGCAAGTACCAGACGGACGAGATCCTGCGCCAGATCCAGGCCGTTCGGGCCACGGGGACCGCCGATGGGGAGATCCACTGGAGCGCGAAGGTCCTGCTCCAGAACCGGCAGGGTCTTGGGGACAAGCTCGCCTCCGGCCCCTACTCCCAGCGGGTTCTGGTGCCCTCCTTCCCCTGGCTCGACCGGGTCCCGCCTGCCCGGCCAACCGCCACGGCCGAGATTCAGCCGGGGTCGGGCGAAGTGGTGCTCTCCTGGGAGAATGGAAGCCCGGAGCAGGCAGCCCGCTGGGTTGTGCAAATGCGGCAATCCGGGAACTGGCACTCGGAGATTTTTCCCTCCACGACGCGGAGCTGCCGGTTCGCAACCAACGGGAACCCCGACCGGGTCTCTGTCATCGCCGTGGACCGCTGCGGCAACCTGAGCCCGGCGGCGATCCTCGCCCGCGTGGCAAACGCCCCGGCCCCCATCGCGAAGGCCGGCCCGGCCCCCGCCGGCAAGCCGACGGCCTCCCCCGGGCGTACCGCCGCGACTCCTCCGGCCCCTTCCCCGGCGCAAACCGCCTCGGCCCCCGCGGTCTCCCGCTCCTCCAATGCCCCTCCCGCCGCGGCGACCAGCCCGGCCCCCAACCGGGAAGGCCAGTCGAGCGACCGATCCCGTCTGAACCGGGTCCCCCTGCGACCCGTCCCCGGGTCCTCCGCCGTGACCGGGCGCTGAGGGCCCGTCGTCACCGGAAGAAGCGGACCTCAGGGCAGGACCACCAGCTCCACCTCCTCCGACCGGACGCTCACCAGCCCGTTTGAGGTCTGGTGGCCCACCAGCACCTGATAGGTGCCGGCGTTCGCCGCCGTGATCTTCGGGAGGAGAAGGGTCGCCCCATGCGCCCCGGCAATCGGCTCATGGTTGAAGAGCCAATGGTAGGTGAGCGGAGCATTTCCAGTCGCCCCCACCGTGAACTGCACCGGGGAGCCCGCATGGGCCGAGGCTCCCGCGGGCGGCACCTGGATCACCGGGGGATCCAGCACCACGAGCCGGGCTGCGCCGCTCGTCACGCTGCCGGTGTCGTCCGTCACCACCACCGAGTAATCGGCCTGGTCCCCGGGTTGCACCGAGCTGAAGGAGAGCCTGGCCTGGGTGGCACCCGGAATCTCCCGGCCATCCCGCTTCCACTGGAAGCGGAGCCCCCCCGTGCCGTAGGCGAACACGCTCAGGCTGACCTGGCTTCCCCGGAAGACCGTGGCCGGCTCGGGTGACTCGAGAACCACCGGAGTGCGGACCGCCCGGTCGATCAGGGCCGGACTGGCGAGCCGGTAGATCCGGCCGCTGCTCACGGGATACGGATCCACCACCCTCTCCACCCGGCTGTTGGTCTGCACCAGCACGTTCGTCAGGGTCTGCCAGGCTCCCATGTCCACGGCCTCGCGGAACTCGAGAGTGTAGGATCGGTTCGAGCGGGCGAAGAACTCCAGCAGGGTCGCGTCGGCTGAGAGGCTCAACCGGTCGATCTTCAGGTAGCTCGTCGCGTCGTTGGGATCGGTGTCGGCCCGGTACTCGTCCAGGTTGCTGACCCCGTCATGATCAGAGTCGAGCAGGGCGTCGGCCGGGTTGGCCGGATCCAGCCCGTGCGCCGTCTCCCAGACATCGGCCATCCGGTCGTTGTCGGCGTCGGCCAGGATCGTGAGCGCGACCTGCACGCTCGTGGTGCTGGCCCCGGCAAGGTTGCTGATCATCACGCTGTAGGCCCCTGCGAGGGCCTGGGTGACGGATTTCACAGTGAAGTAGCTCACTGTCTGGAATCCGAAGAAATTCGTCTTCGGCGACCCGGCCCGGCGCCACTGGAAGTTGAGCGGCCCACGGCCCGCGGCCACCACACCGAACGTCGCGTCCTCGCCTGAAAGAAGGGCGATCGGCTGGGGTTGGGCCACGATCCTCGGGCGATCATACACCGTGATCACCGCGGGTGCGGTGAGCCGGGTTGTCAGCGAGTCCGAGACCCGGACCCGGTAGACCCCCTCGCTCGCCGTGGTCACACCGACCAGCCGATTAGTGTTCGCCGTCGCCCCTGGGATCTCCTGATCGTTGTAGAGCCACTGATACTTCAACGGCCCGTTGCCCAGGGCCGTGACCGAGAGCACAAAGTTGGTCCCGACCACCAGGTTCTTTGAGGCAGGTTGCTTGAGGAAGACCACCGACTCCTGAACCACCACCGGCGCCAGGTCGCTCAGGACCGCGCCGTCGGGGTTCATGACGACCACCTGATAGTTGCCCCACTGCAGCATGTGGATGTCCTGCAGCGCGAGGCTCGAGGCGGTCGCCCCGGGGATCGGTTGACCGTCAAGGACCCACTGGTAGGCGAGGGGCGAAGCCCCCTGCGCTGCGACGGACAGGGTCAGGTCGGACCCGACGGCCGGGTTGCCCCCTTGCGGCCCCTGGGTGATGGCCGGGGAAGCCCCGTCGGCATCCGCCGATCCGGGCGAGGGGCGGGCCGCGATCCAGTGCGCCGGATCCTCCCCGAACGAGAGGAGCGGCTTGCGGTGGAGCGAGGGACCAAACCCGTCGGCCAACCCGGGCCACGGGGCCGAGGTGGCGTAATGGACGGAATCCATCAGGACATGGGACACCCCCTTCGTCACCGGATCCGGGATGTCCGGCTGTTCCAGCAGGAGGGTATCGCCCGAGTTGTTGAGCTGTCCCGAGTACGGGCCGAAGACCGGAGTCCCCGCGGGAACCGAATAGTGGGTGACAAACTCGGCGAGGGCCTCCGGATTGGTCGCGGGATCAAAACCGACCACCAGCACCGCCCCCTGGGCCGGGATCGACGCCCCGGCGGGGAAGCTGAAATGCACCCCCCCGGCGATGCGCCAGGAGTTGGTCGGATACTGGGGGTCGAACAGCGGGACCGCCGCGGCAGTCACGTTGGCGACCTCGATGTACTCGAGCTTCGATGGCTCGTTTCCGGGCGACTTGTCGACCGGGTGGTACATGACCTCCGCCAGGACCAGCGGCCCGACGGCGGCACCGCTGTTCGGCTGCCCCAGAGTGGCCCTCGCCTGCCGGACGAACCAGGTCTCCCCCAGGGAGGTCGTCTCCGGCCCAAAGGTCATTCCATCAAACGAGGCTCCAAACTTGTAGCCGCTGTAATAGCCCGTGAGCCGGCCGGAGACAGGGTCTGCGGCGAACAGGTAGGCTTCGTCGCCCGCCGCCCCCAGGGCGAAGCTCCCGGCCCCCCCGGCGTTGAAGAGACTCTCGGGGATCGTCAGGATGCCACCCGCCGCCAGGGTCAGGCCGGCAGGCAGGCGGTACTTCGTTGGATTGGCGAAGTCGTCGCTCAGGTACCATCCCCCGATGGCCGCGACCGACGGGGCCGGGTTGCGGAGCTCGATGGCATCGCCGCCCGCGTTGGCCGAGTGGGCCAGAACCTCGTTGATCACCACCGGAACGCTGGCCCGCGGAGCCGGGTCAACTCCCCCGGGCGACCCGGCATCCGAGCCGCTCGGACGCCAGCTCGCGGCCAGGCCCCAGGTGTCCCAGGGAGCGAGTTCGTCCCGGATCACCAGCGAGAATCCAAGCCCGTCGGTGACCGGATACCAGGAGTTGTTGAACGAGAAGTCGAGGATCACCTCGCCCGTGGCGTCCTCCAAACGGAGGGCCTCACCCCCGTTGTTCAAGGCCCCCGCATACTCGCCAGCGATTGGCAGCCCGGTCCCGTAGCGCGAGGTGAAGGCCGCGATGCTCCGGACCACGAGTACCCGCTGCCCCGGCGCCAGGCTCGGAATCGCCGAGCCCGTGAAGTCGTACCCGATGCCGTTCGTGAAGCGAACCCCCTTCAGGTCGAGAGGCGTGGCCCCCACATTCCGCAACTCCACATACTCGAAGTCGTCCGGGAGATAGGGGCTCCCTGCCGGAGCAGGCGCCGGATGATACATGAGCTCCGTGATCCGGAGCGACTGTTGGGCCGCGCTGGGCGCAGCGGGGTAGTTGGTCTGCGCGATCACCTGGCCGGTTCGGTCGACCAGCTGGATCCCCTCCCCGCGGGCGGAGAGATGTCCCTTGTAGCCTCCCTGCACAAAGAGCCCCTGCCCTCCGGTGGGGAAGCTGGCCCGGGCCCGGAACGCCTTGACGTTCGGCGAGACGTAAAGCGTGCCGTTGGTCGGAATCACCGTCCCCCCCTGGAACGCAAAGTCGACGGCACCGGTGATGCGCCAGTGGGAGACGTCGATCATCGCGCTGGTCGTGTTGGTGATGGTGAAATACTCCTCATCCTGGTTGCCGCTGGCCGGGTTGACTTCCATCGGCCCGAACGCCAGGGCCGGAACCGCCGGCTGAGCCGCGGGAATCCCCAGGTTTTTGTTGTCAAACAGGTAGTGCCGGCGCCCGGGAAGGAACTGATACTTGATCAGGTTCGCAGCCTCCTGCACCGACTGGATGTTGCTGGCATCGCCCGCGTTGCCCGAGGAGGCGTTGCCGCTCCAGGTCCCCCACTTCACCAGGTCCAGGGCCGCGTCCGGGGCGATCGGCCCCACAAGCTGGTCCACCTCCCGCTCATACTTGAGGAGGTTCGCCGGGGTTCCCGGCGCCTGAAGGAGCTCCTCCATCAGGGTTCGAAGCCGCCGGAGGAACATCTGCTTGAACACGGGAACCCCCCGCAGATTCGCGACGAGGGTGTTGTTGTCCCCGACGTCGATCGCGGTGTCGGAGTAGATCGTGTCATCGAAATAGGCCGCCCCAGCCCCGCTCCAGACACGGCCGAAGCTCAGGTCCTGATCCCACGGGAGCATCTGCCATTCCCCCGTGCCGTCGCTGTCGCGGTAGAAGTAGTAGTTCTTGTGACAGCAGTCGGTGTTGGCCGTGATGATCATCGTCGCAAGGTAGTTGATCACCTCGGGGAGATTCAGGTTGTCGTAGATGTAGTTCAGGAACGGTTTTCCCTGCTGGGTCACGCCATTGTAAAACGCGGCAATGTCGTTGTTCCCTTCGTTCTTGCGGGTCTTCTTTTCAATTCCCGACGGGGCAGGTCCCGAGAAGGTGTCGTACATCTTGTAAAGGGCGCCGTTCGGATCCAGCCCCAGCCGCTCGAGGTACGTGTTGTCGCCGTTTTCCATGAAGTGGGCATCCCCCCAGAACAAGCCGTTTTGCTGCACCCGGATCGGGAAGACAAAGTGGTACGGGGTGCCGGCGTCCTTGTAGCTGTTGTAGGCCAGGATATTCCTCATGTGGGCCTTGTCCGGGTAGGTCGTCATGAGGTTGATGTCGTGGATGGCCGGGGCGTTCGGCGACCAGACCAGCTTGTACCCCGGGTTCAGGTTGACGTTGAAGCTGTGTTTCGGGAACCCAAGGCTCGACTGCCCATGGAGGGTGAACGCGACGTTATCGAGGAATTGGCCATTGTAGAAAATCGACCCTGTACCACCCCCGTCGGTGGCGGCCGCCGGCGTGGCGGTGAACCAGTGGAACACGGGGGTCGGGTTGGTCAGGGAGGCATCCTCCACCACGGTCCCCCAGAACTCCGGTGCCCGCTGCCCCTTCACGAACGGGGGATCATGCGTCTCGTTGGTCTTCACATCCCAGGCATGCACCTGATACCGCACCATGTTGCCCGCGACGTAGACCGTCTCCGGGATCGTTGCGCCATAGACGCCATCCCCGGCCAAACCATCCCCGTGAAGGCCGTCATCGAACATCACCACGTTCGATCGGGCCCCGTACATCACCTGGTAGGTGAGCTGCACGTTGGCCACGGGGTTGAAACTGGGAAGCACCTCGGCGGTGACCAGCAACGGCTGGCCTGGCTTCGGCGTGTTGGGCTGGTGCTGGGTGTTGTAGATGACCGGGCCAAGGTTGGTGTTCCCCAGGCCGTTCGGACCCCCGGGCGTCGGCGTCGAGAAGTAGCGCTGGGCTGTGGGATCGAACGTCCCGTACCCCGCGGTCAGCCTCGCCTGAAGCAGCATGTCGGAGTCCGTCGCGCTCGAGTTCATCGCCTGGAAGGCAAGCACGTTCGGCCCGTGCCGCAGGAAGTCCTTGAAATTCCTCAGGTCAAAGCTCGCGAAGGTTCCCGCATCGGCGTCGGGACGCTCAACCGTGGCGGAGGAGTTCCAGTCAACCGACTGGGGGGCGTTCCGGCGCAACACCTCGGTCCCATTCAGGTAGGCGACAAACCCGCTGTCATACCTCAGGGCCAGGTCGAGGGTTTCAAACGGCGAGGGATCGGCGACGTCAAACGGGAAGCGGATGAACGCCGAGCTGTTCACTCCCTGCAATGAGGAACGAAGGTCGGTCGCAACAAAGGGCGTGAGGCTGGCCGGCCCGAAGATCCGGGCGTCGAACAGAAGGCTGTCCCCGACATCATCCGACACCCCGGCAACGCCCCCGGCGTCGAACACGAAGTCGAGCGCATCCCCCTGCTGCACCCCGGTGATGGTGGTAATGAGGTTGGTCCCAAAGACGTTCGTCCCCGTAATCAGGGCCGTCGCCTTGGGCGCCGCCGCGGCCCCCGAGGCCTTGAGGAAGATGCGGGCCGTGGCGCCGCTCCCCCCCGAGACTGCCTTCCCAAAATGCCAGTCGACGATGAGGCTCCCGCTCACCTGGCTGACCCAGCGCCGGATCATCCAGTGCTCCCCGCCCGCCGCCCCGGGCGAGTTCGGATGCACGGACTGCTGCCCCACCTCATCGTACGGGGGCGTCCCCACCGGCCAGACATACTCCACGCCGTTCCAAAAAATTTCGGAGAACGGGGTGAAATCCGCGGCCTGATACCCGGGGGTGAGGTCACCCCCGCGATCCGAGAACCCGTAGAACCAGTTCCCCTGCCCCTGCTCACCCGACGGGGACCAGTCCGCCATCGAATCGGCCAGGAGCTGCAGGCTCGGGGCCGTGGAGTTGATCACCGCGGTGAACGCAGCCGAGTCGCAGTCGTCGTTGCGGCCGGGGCCGGGATCGATGGCGAAATCGACGTTCGAATCCTTGGCCACCGTGGTCACCAGGGAGTAGCCGAGGCTCGTCTCCCGGACCGCCTGGTGGTACACCTCCACCCCGTCCACGAAGATGCGCGCCACAATCCCATCCCCGTGCGAACCGTCGGTGCACGAGGCGCGATCCCCCACCAGCCCGGTGATCCGCACCAGCCCGTTGGTCTTGCTGACCCAGCGGCGGATCGCCCAGTGGCTGACCCCGCCCGGCGACCCGTTGTCCCCCGCGGCCACACCCCCAAACCGGTTGAGCTCCGTGGAGGCGTCGGCCGAGGGAAACCAATGCCAGACGCCGTTGGTGTAAAAGTTGGCGGGATTCGCCACCCCGGGCGACCGCGGGAACGGGACGAACTCGGCCGCGGCGTACACCCCGTCGGCATCCTTCGCCTGATCCCAGTAGCCGTAAAACCAGTTGTTCTGCCCCTGGGTCCCCGTCGAGCTGTAGTCCTTGACCGAGTCCCCGAGCAGCACCGGGGTCACCGTTGTCAGCACATCGGTCTCATACCCGATCCCGTTCACGGCGGGAGCCCATCCCGCCGGGTTGAACTCCGGCTCCGTCCACCCCGTCCCCAGGGAACCGTCCTTCGGCACCAGCACCTGGGCCGGCGCATTCGTCGCCACGAGGGTCACCAGGTTGTTCTGGACCGGAATCCCGTACGAAAGGTTCGGAATCTGCGAGGGATAGCCCACAAACTCCGACACCACGGTGGTGCCGTTCGAAGCCACCAGCCCGATGTAGCCGGTCTTGTTGCTCAGCTTGAAATTGGTGTGAAGCTCGCCGAAGAGCGGGGCCCGGTTCTTCCCGGAGGCAAACACCACCAGATAGCCGTCGCCCGGAATCGAGATCGCGGGAAACTGCCACTTCTGAAGCGACGACGGAGTGTCGGTCAGGTACCACCCGTTGAGGCTCACCCCCGTCGGCCCGGTGTTGTGAAGCTCGATCCAGTCGGAGTAGTTGCCATCCTCGTCCGCGAGGTTCCGGAGGTTGTTGGCCATGAACTCCGAGATGATCACGGAATCGGCCGCGATCGCGGCTCCCACCCCGCAGCCAAGGGCTGTCGCCAGAAAGAGGGCAGCCCTGGCGAGGAGGAGGGAAAACCGGCCCGGGAGGGTACGACATGAGGAGGCGCTCATATACATATGGGTGCGAGGCAACGACGTGTTTTGGGTGACTCGCCGAACGCTACCACGCCCCACCGGGGCAATTCAAGGTGGATCCCGGGGAGCGCGGCCCCCCGGGCTCAGGGGGCGGATGCCCCGTAACGGGACACCCTCACGGCGGGCCGGGCCGGACCCCCGAGATGATCCGCGCCCCACGCTTGTAGGTGAAGTAGGAGTAGGTCCACTGCAGGAAGACCGCCAGCTTGTTGCGGAACCCGATCAGGAAGAGGAGGTGCACCAGAAGCCACGCGAACCAGGCCGTCATCCCCGTGAGGTGAAAGTCCCGCAGGTAGGCGACCGCCGCCGAACGGCCGATCGTGGCCATCGACCCCTTGTCCCAATACCGGAACGGGGGTCGCTCGGCCGCGGGAACGCCCCCGGGCGAGGCCAGGTCCTGCTCGATCAGCCGGGCGACGTGCCGGGCCATCTGCATGGCCGCGGGGGAGACCCCCGGGACCGGCCGCCCATCCTCCTGGACGAGCGACACCAGGTCGCCAATGGCAAACGCCTCCGGGTGCCCCGGCAGGCTGCAGTCGGGCGCGGCCTGGATCCTCCCGGCCCGGTCCACCGCCACGCCCAGCGTCCGGGTCAGGGGATTCGCCCCGACCCCCGCGGCCCAAAGCACGGTCTCCGCCTCGATCACCTCCCCGGTGTCGAGCTCCACCCGTCCCTCGGACAGCGCCTTCACCTTCGCGCTCGTGTGGACCTCCACCCCCATCTCCCGCAGGGTCTGGGTGGCGTTCTCCCCCAGGTCTTTTGGAAAGTTTGACAGCACCACCGGAGAAGCCTCGATCAGCACGACCCGTGCGCGGGTCGGGTCGATCCTTCGAAAATCGGTCCGAAGCACATTTCGCGACAGCTCCGAGAAGGCCCCCGCCAGCTCAACCCCGGTCGGCCCACCACCCACCACCACGATCGTCATCAGCCGGCGCTGCACCGCGGGGTCCGGCTCCATCTCCGCGCGTTCGAACGCGAGGAGCACCCGGCGCCGGATCCGCACCGCATCCTCCAGGCTCTTGAGCCCGGGGGCCAGGGCCTCCCACTCCGGATGCCCGAAGTAGGTCGTCACCCCGCCCAGCGCGATGATGAGGTAGTCGTACCCCACCGGCTCCGGCCGGTCCCGCAACACCACCGCCCGCTCCCCAAGCCGGATTTCCCGCACCTCGTCCATCAGGACCCGCACATTGGGCTGGTCGCTCAGGATCGACCGGATCGGCTGGGCGATCTCGGGGGCGGAGAGCCCCGCCGTCGCCACCTGATACAGGAGCGGCTGGAAGAGGTGATGGTTCTGGCGGTCGATCACCGTGATCCGGGCCTCGGCGTGCCGGAAGGTCTGGCAGAAGGTCAGGCCGCCAAACCCCGCGCCCAGCACCACGATGTGGGGACATTGCTCGGTGTTCATGAGTAGAGAAACCGCAGATCCTCCAGGGTCAGGCTCTGGGAGAACTTCTCCTCCCCCAGGACCTGCTCGGCCAGGGAGGACTTGGAGCGCTGAAGCTCCCGCATCTTCTCCTCCACGCTCCCCTTGATGAGAAACCGGTACGCGACAACGGTGCTCTGCTGCCCGATCCGGTGGGTTCGGTCGATGGCCTGCGCCTCGACGGCCGGATTCCACCAGGGGTCGAACAGGACGACGTAGCTGGCGGACGTGAGGTTGAGGCCGAATCCCCCCGCCCGCAGGGAGATGAGGAACACCCCCGGGTTGGGGTCGGCCTGAAACCGGTCCACCAGGGTGCCGCGATCCTCCGTCTCCCCCGTCAGGTAGTACGGGGAGAGCCCCTGCTCCTCGAGGGCGGAGCGGATCAGCTCCAGCATCGAGACAAACTGCGAGAACACCAGCACCTTGTGCCCCTCCTCGAGCAGCGACTCGAGCAGCTCGAGCAACCCCTCCAGCTTCGCACCCTGCTCCGGGGTGGCCGGGTTCACGAGCTTCGGGGAGCAGCAGATCTGGCGCAGGCGCAGGAGGGAGGAGAGGAACTGAAACTGCTCCTTGGCGAGCTGCTTCTGGGTCTTGAGGTTCAGGAGAAGCTGCTGCCCCCGCTTGAACTCGGCGTTGTACAGGAGCTTTTGCTCCCCCTCGAGCTCGCAAAGGATCGTCTCCTCGATCTTCTCCGGGAGATCCCGCGCCACCTGCCCCTTGGTGCGCCGGAGCAGGAATGGCCGCACCCGGGCGCTCAGGCGTCGCCGGGCCAGGGGGTCCCGCTGCGCGTTGTACAGGCGCCCGAACCGCCCCCGGGAGGGAAGCATCCCGGGCATGGCAAAGGCCATGAGGCTCCAGAGGTCCATGAGCCGGTTCTCGATCGGGGTCCCGGTCAACACCAGCCGGTGGTCGGCCGGCAACCCCCGGGCCGCCACGGCCGACTGGGAGTCGGGGTTCTTGATGAACTGCCCCTCGTCCAGGATCACCGCCAGCCACCGGACCTCCGTAAGCCGGTCGCCCAGGAGCCGCAGGTGCGCGTAGTTCATCACATGGAGGTCGGCCGCCCCGACGTTCTCGAACACGGACTCCCCGCTCGACATCACCCGCACCCGGAGGGCGGGCGCAAACTTCGCCGCCTCGGAGCGCCAGTTTTCCATCACCGACTTGGGGCAGACCACCAGCGACGGCCGTCCCGCCTCCTCGGGCGACCGGCCCCGCAGCCACAGGATCCAGGAAAGGGTCTGGAGCGTCTTCCCAAGCCCCATGTCATCGGCGAGGATGCCCCCAAACCGGTTCGCCGACAGGTAGGCGAGGAAGTGGAATCCCTCGACCTGATAGGGCCGCAGCGGCGCGGAGATCCCCGCCGGCACGTCCGGGGTGACACGGGCCTGGAGCTCCTCCGCCCGCCGGCGCACCAGGGCAACCTGCTCCGCCGGGAGAAAGCGCTCCGCCGCGGGATCCGCGAGCTGGAGGACATGAAGCCGCTGCGGGGCGTCGTCGAGGTCGGCCGGGTTCAGCCCGATCCGGGCCATCTGCTGGTCCTCCGCCTCGGATACATCGAACCGAAGCCGCCTCCAGCCCTTTCCCTCCAGACGGGTCAACGCCCCACGCGCCTTGAGCAGGATTTGAATCTCCTCCGGGGTGAGGAAGGTCTCCTGCACATCCACCACGACACGCAGGTCAAACCAATCCCGGTCCACCTCCTGGGCCTCAAGCCGAACCGATCCCGAGACGGCGCTGGCGGTCAGCGTTTGCAGCTCCCCATCCAGGTCGACATGGACCCAGTCGGGAAGCTGGGAGATCCAGCGCGAGAAGTGCTCGCCGAAC
>DMJJ01000272.1 GCA_003452185.1 Verrucomicrobiales bacterium
AAGTGGGAGGCCTCCGGCCCTCTCTCAATTTGCTACCCCTCCGTTCGCCCATGGCTTAGGCTCACCCCGCGTTTACGAGTTATGTCGACCGACTCCCAGAGCCAGCCCGCTTCGGGCGCCCCCGCGGCGCCCCATCACTTCATCCACCAGATCGTTGCCGAGCACGTCCAGTCCGGCCGATACGGCGGGAGGGTCGGAA
The DNA here is from genome assembly GCA_003452185.1 of Verrucomicrobiales bacterium. Taxonomy (GTDB): domain Bacteria; phylum Verrucomicrobiota; class Verrucomicrobiia; order Limisphaerales; family UBA11320; genus UBA11320. The sequence goes on from DMJJ01000272.1 coordinate 200, forward strand.
CCCGCTTCCCGCCCGAGCCGAACGGCTACCTCCATATCGGGCATGCCAAGTCGATCTGCCTCAACTTCGGCCTGGCGCGTGATTTCGGGGGGACCTGCAACCTCCGGATGGATGACACGAACCCGACCCGGGAGGATGTCGAGTACGTCGAGTCGATCCGACAGGATGTCGACTGGCTCATCGGCGGTTGGGCGGACGACATCCTTGCCCTCAAGCGCGTGGGGGATACGACCGGCGCAGGCCACCTTGGCAAGGGGAGCTCCGTTCCCCTGGAGCCTTTCTATGCCTCGGATTACTTTGGCCAGATCTACGACTTTGCCCTTCAGCTGATCCGCAAAGGCCACGCCTACGTGTGTGATCTCACCCCCGAGGAGACCGAGCGCTACCGCGGCTCCCCCGACCGGCCCGGGATGGAGAGCCCGTTCCGGAACCGGACCGTGGAGGAGAACCTCGACCTGTTCCAGCGGATGCGGGCCGGGGAATTCCCCGACGGGACCCGGACCCTCCGAGCCCGGATCGACATGACGTCCCCCAACATCTGGCTCCGTGACCCGGTCCTGTACCGGATCCGGCACGTCGCCCATCACCACACGGGGACCCAGTGGTGCATCTATCCGATGTATGACTTCGCCCACTGCCTGAGCGACTACATCGAGGGGATCACCCATTCGGTCTGCACCCTGGAGTTTGAGGTGCATCGTCCCCTGTATGACTGGATCCTGGAGCATCTGGACCTTCCGAAGGAGCTCCCGCGGCAGTATGAGTTCGCCCGCCTCAGCCTCGGTTACACGGTCATGAGCAAGCGGAAGCTCCTGCAGCTGGTGCAGGAGAAGATCGTGACCGGGTGGGACGACCCGCGCATGCCGACCATCTCCGGGCTTCGTCGTCGCGGGTACACCCCCCACGCGCTCCGGCATTTCTGTGAGATGATCGGCGTCACCAAGTACAACGGGGTGACGGACGCCTCGGTCCTTGAGTTCGCGATCCGGGACGACCTCAATCGCCGGTCTGCGCGGGTGATGGGGGTGCTCCGGCCGCTCAAGGTGGTGATTGAGAATCTGCCCGAGGGGCACGAGGAATGGCTTGAGGCGGTCAACAACCCGGAGGACCCCTCGGCCGGGACCCGCAAGGTGCCGTTCTCCCGTGTGATTTACGTGGAGCAGGAGGACTTCATGGAGTTTCCGGCGAAGAAGTTCTTCCGCCTCTCCCCGGGGAGCGAGGTTCGGCTTCGCTATGCCTATATCCTCAAGTGTGTCGGCGTGGTGAAGGATGCATCGGGGCGGGTTTCGGAGCTCCGCTGCACGGTGGATCCCGACTCCAAGTCGGGCGGGGCGACCGCCGGTCGCAAGGTGAAGGCGACGATTCATTGGGTTTCCGCGGCTCACGCCATCGAGGCCGAGGTTCGGCTGTATGACCGGCTGTTCAGTGTCGAGCAGCCCGACTCCCAGGAAGGGAAGGACTTCAAATCATTCCTCAACCCCCACTCGCTCGAGGTGTTGAGCCAGTGCAAGCTCGAGCCGTCGCTCCGGGAGGCAAAGCCCTCGGACCGGTTTCAGTTTGAGCGGCTCGGGTACTTTTGCGCGGACAGCCGGGAGTCGACCCCCGGCAAACCGGTGTTCAACCGCACGGTGACGCTGCGAGACTCCTGGGCCAAGGAGCAGCAGAAGTCGTGAGCCTGCCCGCGGGATGCGGCCGCCCCCGATGAAAATCACGTACTATCTCGAGGTGATCTCCTCCTGGTGTTTCTGGGCGGAGCCGGCCTGGGCCGAGCTCAAGCGCCGGTACGCCGGCCGGGTGGAGTTTGAGTGGAAGCTGGCCCTGATGGATGAGTCGGGCCTTCCCGCCACGCGCGAGCAGGCCGAGTGGTTCTACCGGCGGAGCGGGACGTTGATGCGGTCCCCGGTGATGCTCAACGCCGGCTGGTTTGAGGCGGGTCGAAAGGAATACCTCCCCCCAAACCTGGTGGCCGAGGCAGCGAAGGACCTGGGGGTGAGGGATGACCGGGTGAGGATGGCCCTCGCCTGGGCGGCGATGATCCAGGGGAGGAAGGTGGGTCGCTGGGAGGTGGCGGTGGAGGTTGCCGCGGAGGCGGTTCCCGGGCTCGATGCCGGGGAGCTCCGCCGGCTGGCCGGCACCCCCGGGATCCTGCGTCGTGCGAAGGCCTCCACGGCGGAGTTTCACGCGATGAAGGTTTCCCAGCGTCCCACGTTCCTCCTCGAGAACGCCATCGGGGACCGGGTCGTGCTCTCCGGGGTGGTGGCCCTCGAGCCTCTCGTGGCGGCTGCCGATGCCCTGTTGAACGATGCTTCGGGGTACGCCTCTTTCCGTTCCCATTTCGGGGATCCGCCGCCGGACTGAACCCCGGCCCTCCGCAGCGCAGGCTTGCCTAAGTGCGCCGGGCTGATAGAAACCCGGCCCATGTCATCCGGGATCAAATCCAGGCGGCCGGCCGCCCCGTCGCCGTTCGACCTGAACGCCTATGTGCATCGTTGCTGCAAGGAGGTGGACCGTGCCCTGGGCCGGTTTCTCCCCTCTGCCTCGACCAAGCCAGCGACGATCCACCAGGCGATGCGCTACTCGCTCTTTGCCGGCGGCAAGCGGATGCGTCCCGCCCTGGTGATGGCCGCGGCCGAGGCCTGCGGCGGATCGTGGCAGGAGGCGATGCCGCTGGCCTGCGCCGTCGAGTGCATCCATACCTACTCCTTGATCCATGACGACCTCCCGGCCATGGACAACGATGATTTCCGCCGGGGCAAGCCGACGAACCATAAGGTGTACGGCGAGGGGGTGGCGGTGCTCGCCGGGGATGCCCTCCTGACCCAGGCTTTTGAAATTGTGGCGCAGGCCCGCGGGTGGGGCCGTTATTCCCACCAGGACCTGGTGCTGGAGCTGGCCAGGGCCTCCGGTTCCCTGCAGCTCATCGCCGGGCAGGTGGCCGACCTGGAGGGGGAGGGGAAGCGGCTTCCGCTCTCCGAGCTCCGCTATATCCATGAGCGAAAGACGTCGGCGCTCCTTTGCTGCTCGGTCCGGTTTGGCGGGATGAGCGCCAACTGCACCCCGGCGCAGCTCCGGGGGTTGACCGAGTTCGGGTACAACGTCGGCCTCGCCTTCCAGATCATCGACGATATCCTGGACGTGACCCAGAGCTCGGAGACCCTTGGCAAGACCGCCGGCAAGGACACCGCCGCCCAGAAGGCCACCTATCCGTCGTTGCTCGGCCTGGATGCCTCGAAGCTGGAGGCGGCGCGCCTCACCGACCGGGCGTTCAAGGCGTTGAAGGTGTTCCGGGGGCGTGCGACCGCCCTGGAAGCCCTGGCCCGGTATCTTCTCCAGCGGGACCGATGAGGGGCCTTCATCCCAACCACCGGATCGCCCTCGTCGCCGGGGGGCTGTTCCTGTTCGACCAGCTGAGCAAGCTGGCGGTGGTCAACGGCATGGGGATGGAGCTCAACGCGGAGCGGGAGATGGTCCCGGGGTTCTTCCGTCTCGTGCACTGGGCCAACACGGGGGCGGCCTGGAGCATGTTCCGGGGGAGCAACACGCCGCTTGCCCTCCTGGCCCTCCTGGCCATGGTCACCCTGGTCTGGAAGCGACACCACTTCGAGGCTCACCGGCCCGGGGGGCAGCTTGCCCTGGGGATGATCCTCGGGGGGATAGCGGGGAACCTGCTCGACCGGATCCGGGTGGGGCATGTGACCGACCTGTTTTACTTCTACGTCGAGTGTCGCGGGGCGACGTTCGGAACACCGGAGATGGAGGCGGGGTTCCCGGCTTTCAACATTGCCGACAGCGGCATCTGCGTCGGTGTGGGGATCCTCTTTCTGCTCTACCTCCGCCAGCAGCCATCGCCCGTTCCCTCGGGCGCCTAGCCCTCCCGCCATGGAGAGCGATCGCCAGCACCGGGTCACCGTCGAGGCCTCCCGTCCGGGGCTTCGCCTCGACATTTTTCTTCGAGAGGCCTTCCCCGCCGTTTCCCGCGGCACCTTCAAGCGGCTCATCGACCAGGGGCATGTGCGGGTGAATGGCAAGATGGTGAAGGCCACCCACGCCCCGCGTGCCGGCGAGGTCGTGGAGGTGGAGTTTCCACCCGCCCGCCCCACCGAGCTCACCCCGCTGGATCTGCCCCTCAAGATCCTGTACGAGGACACCGACCTTCTTGTCCTGAACAAGCCCCCGGGACTGGTGGTCCACCCCGCCTCGGGGGAGGAGGACCAGACCCTGGTCCACGCCCTCCTCCACCACTGCAAGGGGGAGTTGAGCGGAATCGGCGGGGTGGAGCGCCCCGGGATCGTCCACCGGATCGACAAGGACACCTCAGGGTGCCTCGTGGTGGCGAAGAACGACCTGGCCCATGTCGCCCTCTCGGACCAGTTCCGGAATCGCGAGGTGAACAAGATCTACCATGCCATCACCTGCGGGCGGGTGGTGCACGACAGCGGGGACATTCGCGCCCCGCTGGGCCGGCATCCCAACCACCGGATGAGCCGCGTGGTGGACGAGGTCGACGGCCGGGAGGCCTGGACCACGTTCCGGGTGATGGAGCGGATGGCGGATGCGAGCCTTGTGGAGGTGAAGATCCATACCGGCCGGACGCATCAGATCCGGGTGCACATGCACCACATCGGCAACCCCCTGGCGGGGGATGCCCTGTACGGGAAGCGGCAGAATGCCCGGCTGCGCCAGGAGACCGGGCTCGAGATCCCGCGCCAGATGCTCCATGCCCACCTGATCGAGTTCACCCACCCCCGGGGGGGGCGGCTCCTGTCGTTCCGGGTCCCGTGGCCGGAGGATTTTGAGGGGGTGCTGGAGGCATTGCGTGCGCGCTGATTTGGGGTAGGATGACGGCATGCCGCTGTACGAATACGAGATCTGTGAAGGAAGCTGCGTCGCCTGTGGCGGCCGATTCACCCTCCGCCGTCCGATCAGCGCCCCCGAGCTCACCAAGTGCCCGGCGTGCAAGCGCCCTGTCCGCAAGCTCATCTCCGGGTTCAACACCCCCTCGATCACCAAGCCGCTTTCGGTCTCCGATGCCAAGAAGGCCGGTTTCACGATCCTGAAGAAGGTCGGCAAGGGGGAGTACGAGCGGCAGTAGCGGCCCCCCCTGTTTCCCTCCTCTCCGGCTGAAGTTCCTCGACCTGGCCTTCCGGTTTGGCTATTGCCGGTGCCCATGATTCCTCGGTTCCAGCCCCTCCCCGTGCTTTTGGGGTTTCTGTTTCTGGCCTCCGGGTGCCGGCGGGCCGCCCCTCCGGCGGGAGGGGGTGCGGGGTTTGCCATCCAGGTGGTGGCGGTTCCCGCACGGCAGGAGCCGGTCTCCGAGAGCGTGAACCTCGTCGGGTCGGTGGCGGCCAATGAGTCGGTGGAGGTGAAGTCGGAGGCGGAGGGGACCGTGATTGAAATCGCCTTCTCGGAGGGGCAGCACATCGATCGCGGCGGGCTGCTGGTCGCCCTGGATGAGACCAAGTTCACGGCCTCCCTGAACCAGGCTGAAGCCAGCTTCAAGCTCGCGCGGGCCAACCATGAGCGGGCCCAGCAGCTGTATTCCGAGAAACTGATGTCGCAGCAGGAGTTCGATCAGGCGGCGGCCGGCTTTGCGGCCAGCCAGGCCACGGTCGAGCTGATGCGGCGCAACCTCCGGGATGCCCGGATCACCGCCCCCTTCTCGGGAACCACCGGGGCCCGCCAGGTCAGCCCGGGGCAGGTCATCTCAAAGAACACCACGCTCACGTGGCTCGTCGACCTCGATGTCGTGAAGGCGGAGGTCGCCGTGCCGGAGAGATACCTGAGCCAGATCCGCACGGGGCAGACGCTGGAGTTCGGGGTCGCCGCCTACCCCGGGGAGCGGTTCCGGGGGGAGGTCTACTTCATCTCCCCGCAGCTCGACCCTGCCACCCGGACCGCCCTCGTGAAGGCCCGGGTCCGGAACCCGGATGGCCGCCTCAAGGGGGGGATGTTCGCCAGTCTCGCCCTGACGTTCCGGCTGCGCGAGTCGGCGCTCGTCATCCCGGAGTCCGGGCTCATGAACAATGGCGACGCCGTTTCGGTGTACGTCGTCGACAAGGATCAGAAGGCGCAGCCCCGGCCGGTGCAGGTCGGCCTGCGGCTCGCCGGCAAGGCCGAGATCACGTCGGGGCTCTCCGCCGGGGAGAGCGTCGTGGTTGAGGGGTTGCAGAAGCTCGCCCCCGGCCTCCCGGTGCGCCTCGCCGGGGCCGAGTCGACCGCCCCCTACGGCTCCAAGGGGGGCGCCCGGTGATCCCGTCCCCCCGGGCCTTCAACCCAATGGCGCCATGCTCCTGAGCAACCTCAGCATCCGACGGCCGGTGCTGGCCACGATGATGAACCTCGCCCTGGTTCTCTTCGGGCTGATCGGCCTTTCCCGCCTCCCGGTGCGCGAGCTGCCGGATATCGACCCGCCGGTCGTGAGCGTCACCACCGTCTACCCCGGCGCCAGCCCCCAGGTGGTGGAGACCGAGGTCACCGAGCGGCTCGAGGAGGCGATCAACAACATCGAGGGGATCAAGACCCTCACGAGCGAAAGCCGCGAGCAGGTCAGCGCCATCACCATCGAGTTCAACCTCTCCCGCAACATTGACCTCGCCGCCCAGGATGTCCGGGACCGGGTGAGCCGGGTGCGCGGGGCCCTCCCCCTGGACATCCGGGAGCCGATCGTGGCGAAAGCCGACTCCGACGCCAACGGCATCATCTGGATCAGCCTCTTCAGCGACCGGTACTCCCCGCTTGAGCTCACCACCCTGGCGGAGCTCCAGATCAAGCCCCGCCTCCAGACCGTCGAGGGGGTCTCCTCGATCATCATCGGCGGGGAGAAGCGCTACGCCATGCGGCTCTGGCTCGACTCGGCCCGCATGGCGGCCCGGCAGGTCACCGTTCTCGACGTGCAGCAGGCCCTGCGGCAACAGAACGTCGAGCTGCCGAGCGGCAAGATCGAGAACCTCGACCGGGAGATGTCGATCCAGACCCGGGGCGAGATGAAGAGCGCCGAGGAGTTCAACGAGCTCGTGGTCCGGACCTCGGGCACGACCCTGGTGCGGCTTCGCGACATCGGCCGGGCCGAGGATGGTGCGGAGGACTACCGCACCGTGGCCCGCGCCAACCGCAAGCCGTGCGTTTTCCTCGGGATCGTCAAGCAGTCGAAAGCCAACACCGTGACCGTGGCCCGCGGCATCAAGGCCCAGGTGGCCTCCCTGCAGCCCGGGCTCCCGACCGGCGTCGAGATGCAGATCGGCTACGACGAATCGACCTACGTCGAGCAGGCCGTGAGCGAGGTGTGGGAAACCCTCGGCATCGCCTTCGGCCTCGTCCTTCTCATCATCTTCATCTTCCTGCGGAACATCCGCTCGACCCTCATCCCCTCGGTGGCGATCCCCGTCTCGATTGTCGGCACCTTCGCCCTGATGCACTTCCTCGGCTACTCGATCAACATCCTGACGATGCTCGCCCTGGTGCTGGCCATCGGGGTTGTGGTGGATGACGCGATCGTGGTCCTTGAGGCGATTTACCGCCATGTGGAGGAGGGGATGGCCCCGCGGGAGGCGGCCTTCAAGGCGATGGAGGAAATCTCGTTCGCCATCCTCGCCATCACGGTCTCCCTGGTGGCGGTGTTCCTCCCCCTGGCGTTCCAGACCGGGCAGACCGGCCGCCTGTTTGTTGAGTTTGCCGTGGCGATCGCCGGCTCCGTCACCCTCTCGGCCTTCGTCGCCCTCACCCTCTCGCCGGCGATGGCGGCCCGGATCCTCCGGCCTGCGGCCGAGGTGCGGCACGGCGCCCTGTTCCAGCTTTTCGAGCGGGCCTTCGACGCCCTCGGCCGGGGCTATGTTGCGGGCCTCCGGTTCGCCCTCCGGCACCGTCCCTCCATGGTTCTCGTGACCCTTGCCTCCCTGGCCTTGATGGTCGTGGCCTTCCGCGCGCTCGACCACGACTTCCTTCCCGAGGAGGACAAGGGCCGGCTCTTCTGCATGATGTTCACCCCCAACGGGTCGACGAGCGAGTTTACCGACCGGCAGCTCCGCAAGATGGAATCAATCATCGGGCAGTTTCCCGAGGTGGCCTCCTTCGCGGCCATGGTGGCGCCCGGGATGGGCGGCCCCGGCCAGGCGAACAGCGGGCTGCTGTTTGTGACCTTGAAGGGGGGGGCGCGACGGAGCGTGCAGGAGTTGGTCAACGGCCCCGGGGGGCTTCGGGGACGCTTCTTCGCCGAGGTGGAGGGGGGGATCGCGATCGCCAACATTCCGAAGGCCATCGGGCGCAGTTTTGGGGCGCCGTTCGAGCTCATCCTCCAGAACCAGGACCTGGACCAGCTGAACCGCACCGCCAGCGCCATCGCGGACAAACTCCGCGCGATGCCCCATCTCCAGAGCGTGCGGGTCTCGTATGAAGTGAACCGGCCCGAGCTGCGTCTCGACATCGACCGGAAGCGGGCCGCGGCCCTCGGGGTCAGCATCGAGGATATCTCCCGCACGGTGCAGATCCTCTTCGGGGGGCTCGATCTCAGCCGTCTCAAGGTGCACGGGAAGCAGTACAACGTCATTGCCCAGCTCGACCGGGCCTCGCGGCTCACCCCGCAGGAGCTCGACAACGTCTTTGTCCGGAGCTCGGGCGGCGAGCTGATCCAGCTCAGCACCCTCGTGACCCGCACCTCCGGGGCCGCCCCCAACACCATCAATCACTACGCCCGGACCCGCAGCGCCAGCATCACCGCCTCCCCCGTCGGCGTTCCCCTGGGGGCCCTCATGACGGAGGTCGAGGAGCTTCTTGACCGGGAGCTGCCCGCGGGGGTTCTCCACACCTGGGGAGGGGAGGGACGGGATCTCCAGGATGCGACGTCGGACGTCTGGTTAATCATGATCGTGGCCGCGGTGATCATCTACATGACGCTGGCCGCCCAGTTTGAGAGCCTCCTGCACCCCTTCACGGTCATGCTCTCCCTCCCCCTGGCGGGGGTGGGGGCGTTCGGCTTCCTCTGGCTTCTGGGCTGGCTCGGGCGGGTCGGGCTGCTGCCGGTCATCCCGGCGATGAACATCAACCTCTTCAGCCAGGTGGGGCTGGTGCTCCTCCTCGGGCTGGTGACCAAGAACTCGATCCTCCTGGTCGAGTTTGCCAATCAGGAGGTGGCCCGGGGGGTGCGGCCGATCGAGGCGATGGTGGAGGCGGGGCGGGTCCGGCTTCGCCCCATCCTCATGACCGCCCTCTGCACCGTGGCCGGCATCCTGCCGATCGCCATCGGGTTCGGGGCCGGGGCCGAGAGCCGGCGTCCCATGGGGGTGGCCGTCATCGGGGGGCTCGTGACCAGCACTTTCCTGACCTTGTTCATCATCCCGGTCGTGTACACCCTCTTTAGCGATCTGGGAGACCGCCTCCGGCGGCGCCAGCCTGCCTCCCCCCCTGCGGGCGGGGGCGGGACCGCCCCCTGCCCGTGATGGGATTGCCCCCGGGGGAGGGGGCGCCTCCGGTGCTCATCGGGACATTTGACCCCGGGGCCCGTCTTCCCTATGCTGCACCCTTTGCTATGAACGTGATGATTTGTGACCCGATATCGCCCAAGGGAATCGCCCTTTTCAAGCAGCGTCCCGAGTTCAAGGTGACGGTCCTGGAGAAGCGCCTTTCCGAAGCCGAGCTCCTACCCCTGGTCGGGGAGGTGGAGGCGATGGTGGTCCGGTCCGAGACGAAGATCACCCGCAAGCTGATCGAGGCCGCCCCGCGGCTGAAGGTCGTGGGCCGGGCCGGGGTCGGCGTCGACAACGTCGACGTGGACGCGGCGACCCAGCGCGGGATCGTCGTCATGAACACCCCGGGCGGAAACACGATCTCGACCGCGGAGCTGACGTTCTCGATGCTCATGGCCCTGGCCCGTCACATCCCCCAGGCGCACGGGTCGATGAAGGCCGGCGAATGGAATCGCAAGGCGTTTTCCGGCACCGAGCTCTACAACAAGAATCTCGCCATTCTCGGCATGGGACGCATCGGAACCGAGGTCGCCCGCCGCGCGCAGGCGTTCGGGATGAACATCCTGGCCTACGATCCCTATCTCTCCGCCGCCCGCGCCAAGGCGCTGAACGTGGAGACCCTTCCGCTGGACGAGATTTATGCCCGGGCCGATTTCATCACGGTCCACATGCCCTCCACGGACGAAACCAAGGGGATGATCAACGCGGCTGCGATCGCGAAGATGAAGAAGGGGGTGCGGCTGCTCAACTGCGCCCGGGGGGGGATCATTGTCGAGGCCGACCTCATCCCGGCGATCCAGTCGGGCCACGTCGCGGGGGCCGCTCTGGATGTCTACGAGAGCGAGCCGCTTGCCAAGGATCATCCGCTCCGCTCGCTCCCTCAGGTCATCATGACGCCGCACCTTGGGGCGAGCACGGACGAGGCCCAGGAGAACGTCGGCATCGAGGTGGCTGAGGCGATCTCCGAGTATCTGCTCCACGGCGCGGTTCGCAATGCGATCAACCTCCCGAATCTCGACGCCAAGACGTACGCGCAGGTGAAGCCGTACCTGACCCTGGGGGAGAAGCTGGGTCGCCTCCTGGCGCAGCTCGCCCCGAAGCAGAACGACCGGATCTTCATCACCTACGGCGGCAAGGCCCAGGAGCTCACCGTCACCGACCCGGTCACCCGGGCAATCCTGCGCGGGTTCCTCGAGCCGAGCGCAGGCAAGGACATCAACTATGTGAATGTCCGGGCGATGGCCGCCGCCCGCGGGCTGACCGTGGAGGAGAAGCGGAGCGATGAGGCCGTCACGTTCAACGAGTGGCTCCATGTGGCCGTGTACTCGAACGGGCAGAAGGTTTCCGCCGGCGGCACGTTCTTCGGCTCGCCGAACAACCCGCGCATCGTCCGCGTCCTGAGCCAGCCGGTGGAGTTGAACCTGGAGGGAATCTTCCTCCTGCTCAACAACAAGGACAAGCCGGGGATCGTGGGCTACCTCGGGACGCTCCTGGGGAAGCATGGCGTGAACATCGCGAGCCTCAGCCTGAGCCGCGACAGCGCGGGGGGGCAGGCCCTCTCGGTCTTTCAGCTCGACACCGTGCCGCCGCAGGGAATGCTCGACGAGATCGGCCGGGATGCCGACATCAGCAACATCCGCGTCATCAAGCTTTGAACTCCGCCATCCAAATGAACCGGGCCCTCCACCCCCTCTCTCGCCTTGCCGCCAGCTCCCTCCTGGTGGCCGGACTGTTTCTCCTCCCTGCCGCCGGCCCCTCCGCCGCGCGGGCCGCGGCCGCCGACCCGCTCTCGGCGCTGTTTGGCGACCCGGTCCTGGTTCGCGGGAAGAACGTCGAGGTCAAGAGGAGCCAGCTGGATGACGCGTTCATCGCGTACCGCGCCAACCTCGCCGCCCGCGGAGAGGATGTGCGGGACGACCAGCGTCTCGATCGCGAGAACAGCCTCCTGGAGCGGATCATCCTCACCCAGATCATCAGCACGGTGGCGACGGAGGAGGACCGGAAGGCGGCCGGCGATCTGGCCAAGAAGTTTGTGGACGACGCGAAGAAGTCGGTCGGCAACGACGACCTTGCCTTCGAGCGTCAGCTCAAGTCGCTCGGCCTCACCGTCAAGCAGTTCACCGACCGGGTGCAGGAGCAGTCGCTTGTGGAAACGGTCCTCGACCGGGAGCTGAAGTCCGCGGTGAACGTCACCGAGGCGGACATGCGCAAGTTCTACGCGGACAACCCCGAGCGGTTCCGGCAGCCGGAGCTCGCCGAGGGGCAGCACATCATCATCTTCACACGGGATCCCCGGACGGGCGCCGACCTGGCCCCCGACCAGGTCAAGCCGAAGCGGGAGCGGATGCAGCGCGCCGCGTCGCGGGCCCGGGCCGGCGAGGATTTCGAGATTCTCCTCAAGGAGTACTCCGAGGATCCGGATCTCGCCCAGAAGAAGGGCCAGTTCATCATCTCCAAGATCAACCGCTACCCGGAGATCGAGGGAGCGGCGTTCAGCCTTCCCATCAACGCCATCAGCGAGATCATCACCACGCCCAACGCGATGCACATCCTGAAGGTGACCAAGCGGACCCCGGCCATGCAGATCGAGTTCGAGAAGGTGCAGGAGGATCTCAAGAAGTACCTCGGCCACCGCGAGCTCGAGAAGAAGCTTCCGGACTACTTCGCCCGCCTCAAAGCGGAGGCGAAGCTTGAGGTCACCGATCCGAAGTACAAGCCCGCCCTTGAGAAGGTCTCCGGGGATGCCTTCGAAGGCGGGTTGGGTGTGAAGCCGCAGCCGAAGCAGTAGTCGTAGCAGCCCCCCCTCGGTGCGGGTCCGACGCCCCTCCGGGCGTCGGACCGGCGCACCTGCACCAGGGGAGAGGAAGGGTTACTTCCGAAAGGTTACTTCCCCACGGCCTCGCGTTCCATGGTGCCCTTGTATTTTCCAGGCTCCTCCGCCACGCCAAAGTTCGACGCGTAGAGGTCGGCCACCGCCTGCAGCTCCTCCTGGGTCAGCGGCTTGCCGTCGCTCGCCTTGCAGAACTCGACCAGCTGCTCCTCGTTGTAGATGTTCGGCAGGCAGGAGGCCACGGTCTTCTCCGCCAGCAGCCACTGGATCGCCGCCTGCCCGAGGGTGCGACCCGTGGCGGCGGTGGTGAGGAAGTCGAGGGTCTTGATCTTCTTGAGCCCGTTGATCAGCCAGCTCTTCGGACGGTGGGACCGGTGATCCTCGGGCGGGAAGACGGTATCCTCGGTGTACTTCCCTTCCAACATCCCGGAGCTGTGGGTCACCCGGATCAGGAAGCTCGTGTCGAGCTGGGGCTCAATCTCCATCTGCCCGTGACGGAACTCGGGGAGGTCCTCCACGGTGCCGCCGGCGCGGGGCATCCGGGCGTAGGTCGCCGCATGGAGATGGTTCCCGGGGAACTGCTCCAGGGCGTTGTAAATGTGCTGAAGGATGATCGGGTTCCGCCGCTGGATGCAGTCGACCCCTTCATACAGCCACCCAATGGCCGGCCCAAGGGCAGCCCCGGAGGAGAGAACCTTCCCCTCCTTCTCGAGGTCGGCGAGGGTCGACCAGATGGCATCGTCCTCAACCTGCTTTGAGTGGATGTTGTGCAGCTGGAGGATGTCGATGCGATCGGTCTTGAGGCGCTTCAGGGCCTGCTCGACGGCGAACCGCAGGAACTTGGGGGAGAAATCCTGGGCGATCTCCCGCTGCCCCTTCCGCTCCCCGCCATGGTTGTAGAAGTCGTACCCCACCTTGGTCGCGATCACGATCTCGTCCCGGCGGCCCGGGAATGCCTTGGCGAGCAGTTCCTCGCTTCGCCCGTTCCCATAGGTGTCGGCGGCGTCATACAGTGTGACCCCAAGGTCGAACGCCTTTTGCATCATGGCCACGGCCTGGTCATCGGTGAAAGTCCCCCACCACCCGGTGGAAACGGTCCAAAGACCAAAGCCAACCTCGGATACCTTCAAATTCGTCTTCCGAATCGTGCGATATTTCATGTCGGTTACCTATACCACGGGATGACAGAATTGGAATTCTATTATGCCAGTTTTGCCGTCACTTTTTCATTTTGCGTTCACCCTCCTCCTCCCTAGTCTTGGCGGGATGACAAACGCAGAAGCGCTTCAGCTCTTTAGGGATACCGGGGCCCTGCTCGAGGGGCATTTCATCCTTCGCAGCGGCCTTCACAGCCGCCAATTCTTCCAGTGTGCGCTGGCGCTTCAGCAGATGCCTGTTGTTGAACGGTTTGGTGCGGCCCTGGCGGCCAAGGTGCGCCCCTTGGGGGCGGTCACGGTCATTGCCCCGGCCATGGGGGGGTTGGTGATCGGCCAGGAGGTCGCGCGCCAGCTGGGGCTTCGGTTTATCTTTGCGGAGAAGGAGGAGGGGAAACTGGTCCTGCGCCGCGGGTTCAAGATTGCCCCCGGGGAGAAGCTTCTCGTTGTGGAGGATGTGGTGACCAAGGGGGGGCGTGCCCTTGAGACGGTGGAGATCGTTCGTTCCCACCAAGGGGAGGTTGTCGGGGTGGCGATGCTGGTGGATCGCTCGAGCGGGCCGGTGAACCTCGGGGCACCCGCCGTGAGCCTCATTCGGATGAACGTTGAGACCTTCGACCCGAACCAGCTTCCCCCCGACCTTGCGGCGATTCCGGCCTCCAAGCCCGGGAGCAAGTAGAGGCGGACCGCCCGGGTCGCTGCTCTCACTCCCCGGTGGGGAGAAGCAGCGTCACGGTGGTTCCCTGGCCCGGGGTGGAATGGATGCCGAGCTCCCCGCGATGCGCCTCCACGACCCGTCGCACCACGGCCAGCCCCAGGCCGGTGCCGCCCGGCTTGGTTGATTGAAGGATCGACCGAAAGGCGTCGTCGCTCTGCTCGCGGGTCATCCCGACACCGTTGTCCCGGAACTCCACCTTGACCCGTCCCGCCTCAAGGCTCGTGGTCAGGGTCAGGAGGCCGCCGTGGGGCATGGCCTGGAGGGCGTTGAGGGAGAGGTTGAGGAACACCTGCTCCATCTGCGCCGCATCGGCCTGCACGGGAGGGAGGCCCGGGGCGAGGGTCAGGGCTCCTTCGACCCCGTGCTGCTGGAGCTTGTGTCGGAGCAGGAGGCTCAGGTCCTCGATCAGGCGGTTGATGTCGACCGGTTTGAACTGCGGCTCCGCGCTCCGTGCGAACGAGAGGATCTGCTCCACGATCCGGTTCAGGTGATCCATCTTCTCCCCGATGATCTCGGCGTCCCGCCGTCGGGGGTCCTCCCCCGAGAACTCAAGGTTGAGCGAGTGGTAGAGGAGCTTCATCACCGTGAGCGGATTCCGGATTTCGTGCGCCACCTCGGCTGCCAGGAGCCCCAGGGCCGAGAGCCGCTCGTTCTGCCGAAGCGCCTCCTCGACCTCGAGCACCTTCTCGTAGAGCCCGGCCTTGCGGATGGCGATCGCCGAGAGCTCTGCCAGCGCCGAGACAATCCGTATCTCCTCGTTTGAAAAGCGGTATTTCTCCCCCTTGTAAATATTCAGGACGCCGATCGCCTGTCGTTCGTGTTTCAGCGGCACGCTCAGCAGGGAGACGAGCCCCTCGCGGTGGGCCATCTGGGTCTGCTGGTACCCTGGGGAATGCTGGACATCCTCGACCTGAAGGGGACGGTTCCGGCGGAGCACAGTCCCCACCAGGCTTTCCTGGGTGCTGAGGCGGGGCCGGTTCCGGTAGTCCTCCCCCCCGCCATGGCAGGCCCGAAGGTCGAGCCACGATCCGGTGGGATCGGCAAGCAACAGGGAGCAGAGCCGCGCCTCCATGAGCCGCGCCGCCTGGCGGGTGATCACCTGGAGGGCCTCATCGAGGTTGAGCGTGGAGTTGATCGCCTGGCTCACCTTGACCAGGGCCTCGAACAGCCGGGCCTTCATCCCGAGCTGGGCGTAGAGCCAGGTGTCCTGAATCACCTTGGCCGCCTGCTCGGCGAGGGCCTGGAGCAGCTCCTGATCCTCCTCGGTGAAGGCGTCCGCCCGGTCGGAGTCGACGTTCAGGACCCCGCGCACCTCCCCATGGACCGCCAGGGGGACGGCCAGCTCCGATTGCACGTGGGTGCGGAGAACTACGTAGCGGGGGTCCTCCTGAACGCAGCCGACCCGGGCCGGCCTTCCGTACTCCGCCACCCAGCCGGTGATCCCCTGGCCCACCCGGAGCCTGAGGTGACGGGCTCCCTCGGGAAGGCCATGGGAGGCGTGGATCTCAAGGAGGTTCTCGGTCGGGTTGAGCAGGACAACCGATCCGCTGGAGGCCCGGGTGATCCGCACGGCCTCGGTGACGATGAGATCCATCGCCACCTGGGGGTCGAGGGAGGAACGAATGACGTTGTTGACCTGGTTGAGCAGCTGCAGCCGCTCATACTTGGCTTTCAACTCGGCCAGTTCGTCATTCACCCCGCCACCCTAGCGGGAGGGGAACCCGCCATCCAGTGGCAAAGGGTTCGGTTTTTCAGACGGCGCAGCCGCGCCTCCAGGGCGACCTCATCCCTTCGGGGCCGTGGGAGCCGCCTGGCCGGCGGGGGGCTCCTCCTTCTTTGCGACCTTGAGATCGATGTGGAGGTCCCGCAGCTGGCGGGGCGTCACCGGCGAGGGGGAATCGGTCATGAGACAGGTCCCCTTGGCCGTCTTCGGGAAGGCGATCACGTCGCGGATGCTTTGCGTCCCGCACAGGATGGCGATCATCCGGTCGAACCCAAGCGCTATGCCGCCATGCGGCGGCGCCCCGTAGCGGAAGGCCTCCAGCATATAGCCGAACCGAAGGCGCGTCTCCTCCGGGGGAATCGCAAGGATCTCCTCAAACACCGTCTTCTGCACCGCGGGCTGGTGAATCCGGATGCTTCCACCCCCGAGCTCCACCCCGTTGACAACGATGTCGTAATGCTGGCCCCGAACCTTCTTCGGGTCGGTTTTCAGGAACGGGATGTCCTCCTCGACCGGGGCCGTGAACGGATGATGGCTGGAGTACCAGCGGTTCATCTCCTTGTCGAAGCTGAGGAGCGGGAACTCCACCACCCAGAGGAAATCAAAGCGCTTCGGGTCGATGGTGAGCTTTCCCTGGCCCCGGAGAACCTCCGCGCAGTAGAGGCGGATCTTCCCGAGAATCTCGCACGCGTTGAGCCACTGGTCGGCCGCGAACAGGATCAGGTCCCCTTCCTCGATCGCGAGCTTCGACTTGAGGGCGGCCTTCTCGGCCTCGCTGAAGAACTTCACGATGGGTGACTTCCACTCGCCCCCCTCGACCTTGATGAAGGCCAGTCCCTTGGCCCCGAAGCTCTTCGCATACTCGGTCATGGTCTCGATCTGCCCCTGGGTGGCGCAGGCCAGCCCCTTGGCGTTGATGGCCTTGACCACGCCCCCGTTCTGGATCGTGCCGCTGAAGACCTTGAAGGTGCTGCTCCGGAAGTCGTCGGTCAGGTCCGTGAGCTCCATCCCGAACCGGGTGTCCGGCTTGTCGATGCCATACCGGTTGAGCGCCTCCTCGAAGCTGATCCGCTTGAACGGGGTCGGGATCTCCATCCCGAGGGCGGTCTTCCAGACACGCTTCAACAGCCCTTCGATGAGGGCATAGATGTCCTCGCGATCGATGAAGCTCATCTCCAGGTCGACCTGGGTGAACTCGGGCTGGCGGTCGGCCCGGAGGTCCTCATCCCGATAGCAACGGGCCAGCTGGAAGTAGCGTTCCACCCCCGCGACCATCAGGATCTGCTTGAACTGCTGCGGCGACTGCGGCAGGGCGTAGAACTGGCCGGCGTGCACGCGGCTCGGGACCAGGAACTCACGGGCCCCCTCGGGCGTCGACTTGAAGAGGGTCGGGGTCTCGACTTCCAGGAACCCCTGTTCGTCGAGGAAGACGCGGGTGGCGGTTGCCACCTTGGACCGGAGCCGGAGGTTTCGCGCCATCTCCGGGCGACGCAGGTCGAGATACCGGTACTTGAGGCGCAGCTCCTCGTTAACCTTGTTGGCCACCTCGGGGTCGTCGACCGGGAAGGGGAGGACATCGGCCTGGTTCAGGACGGAGAACTCCTTCACCAGCACCTCCACCTGGCCGGTGGCGATCTTGGTGTTCTCGGTTCCCTGGGGACGCTGACGCACCCTGCCCGTGACCCGGATCACGCTCTCGCTGTGAAGGGCTGCCGCGGCATCGCAGACCTCCTTGGGCAGGTCCGAGGGATCAAACACCGTCTGGGTGCGGCCTTCGCGGTCCCGGATGTCGATGAAGAGCACCCCGCCGAGGTCCCGGCGCGAGTGAACCCAGCCCATCAGGGTGACGGTCTGCCCGGCCTGCTCAGGCCGCAGCTGGTTGCAATGATGCGTGCGTTTCATGAAAGAATCAGGATGCCAATACTCGCCCGTAAAACGGGGGATTTCAAAGTGAATTTTGGGTTCTCCCCGGGTGGGTGCGCCCGTTCCGGGAAAGAGGCCGGTCAGCGCTTGATCCCGACGCTGCTGGCCCGCTTGGCGAGCTTGCGGCTGGTCTTGATCTTGGAGACCGTGCCGGTGGCGAGATACTTGCCCCGCACCGTCTCCAGGATCGCATCCCGGTGGTCGTACAGGCGCTTCTGGCGGCGGGGTTTCACCCGGCTCAGCACGTAGGCCGTGAGGAGGGGAAGCGACAGGGTGCTGTCGGTGTAGCAGACCACGCTGTCGGGCAGCTTCTCGGGATCCACCTTCCCCCAGCTGACGGCCTCCGCCGGGGTGGCGCCGCTCAGCCCCCCGGTGTCGGGACGGGCGTCGGTGCACTGGAGGAAATAGTCGTGACCCTTCTCCTGGATCCCCATCACCTCCTGGATCTGGGGCTCCGTCTGGAGCATGAAGTTCTTGGGGCTTCCGCCGCCGAAAATGAGAACGCTGCTGGTGTGGCCGGTCGACTTGGCGTGATACACGATGCCGGCGGTCTGGTTGACATCCCGGTTGATGTCGAACTGGAGGGTCGAGCCGCGAAGGGCCATCGCGGCGACGTTCATGCCGATGGAGCTGTCGCCCGGGCTGCTGGTGAAGATCGGGATCCCGCACTCGTACGCCGTCGCCAGCACGCTCGAGTCGCGAAGCCCGAGCTTGCGCCCCCGGGCGTGGACATACTTCCCGAGAAGGTAATGGAACTCGTCGGTCCCCATCGTCCGCTGGAACTCCGGCCCCTGGATCACCTCGCGCACGAAGGCGTCCGTGTCGAGGAGCACATTGTAGTCGAACAGGACGTCATAGATCCGGATGACCCCCTCATCGTGCAGCACGACATCGTCGAGGAACGGGCTTCCGGCGTGGAGCGCCATGTCGAGGCCGAAGTGGAGGTCGTGGTAGAGGTTGGCGCCGGTGGAGACCACCCAGTCGACAAACCCCGCCTTCATGAGCGGGATGATGCAGCTCTTCCCGAGGCCGGCCGGGGTCAGGGCGCCAGTGAGGCTCATCCCGATGAACCCCTCCTTGGGGAGCATCTTGCGTGCAAGCAGCAGGGCGGCCTCGCGGAGACGTCCCCCGTTGTAGGCCAGCAGAGTCTGTTCAACGAGGTCCGCGGCCGAGATCTCCCGTCCGATGCCCAGCGGGTTGAGCCGGGGGTAGGAGGCGAACTTGCGTGAGAGCGGATGTGCTGGTTTGGTGCTCATAGTCAAAAGAGTGGCGGGAGTGTGAGCGAACCGTTCCCGGGTGAGAAGAAAAACCGGGGGCACCCGCACGCCCCCCCCGGTCCCCTTCGGCTGTAGCGACCGAGGTCACGAGGTCGTGGGCGTGAGCATGCCCCTTCGCCGCAGCTGAGCAAGAGCGGCCCTGCGTGCCGGGGAGTGGGGAGGCCCGCCCTGTGGCGGGCCCCACCTCCTGACGTCGGTGGCTACAGGGGAGGGAACGGGGGTGGGGAATACTTGCATCCCCTCTGGGGTGGGGTAGGTTCACCCCTGACACACCTGCTGTAAGTCCCATGGTCTCGCTTTTCAGGACCCTCGTGCGCCACGCCATTCCCATGGCTAAGCAGATCAGCCCGGCAGGGTGGATTCTAGGGGTTCTGCTTCTGGCGACGACCCCTCCCGTCGCTACCCTCGCTGACACCCCGGCTCCGGGGACCGTGTATCTGGTGGTCGGCTCCGACACCGCGATCTGGGACGGACTCGACCTCACGCGTCATCACTGCTACTTCCTCCCCGACCTCTACACCCTCCCGTCGCGAAACGCCTACAAGGTGATGGACCCGGCGTTTCGCGGGAAGTTTTCCGACTCCTTCGGCAATCCGCTGAAAATGACCTGGTGGATGCTGGTCGGGAGCCTGCATCTCGACTCTGAGAACATCGATGTCCCGATCCCCAACCTCATGCCGCTCCATCTCATGCTGGAGCATCAGGGGGATTCGCTCCGCGCCTACGGCGATGAGGTCTCCCTTCACTACCACACCTTTCTCTGGAGCGATTACAACCATGACGGCGTGTTCTGGTGGAACGAGGCCCTGACATTCCATGAGTCGCGATACGATTTCGACTCCACCCTCGCCCAGTCGCTTCTCGAGGAAGGGGTGTTTCCGGTCACCTTCCGAAGCGGGTGGCATTTCATGGACAACGAGTGGCAGGCGCGACTGAACGAGGTTCTCCCCTTCAGCCTCCACAACGACTCGCCCAACGTGAACCACGACACCACCGAGCCGCTGGAGAACAACCTCGACTGGTCGAAGGCCACAACGAGCTTTGTTCCGTTCCACCCCTCTCCGACCAATTATCAGGTCGCGGGCGAGGGCCCGGGGTGGAACGTGCGGTCGATCAAGATGCCGAACCTCACCCAGGCGACGATGGACAAGATGTTCGCCGCCGCCGCGGGGGGCACCGACCAGGTGGCCTGCCTCTGGGCCCATCTCCCCGAGGCCCCGTTCCTGTCGGACATCGCCAGGGTCGACCTCTATGCGCATGTCTCCACCACCAATTACCCCGGGGTGCAGTTTCGCTACTGCACGGCCATCGAGGCGATGCAGCGCTGGATGAAGACCCCCGACCACACCCCCCCGCTCCTCACCATCGACGAGGGGCTGCAGGGGGAGGACCTCACCCTGACCCTGGCGACCGACGAGCCGATCTTCCAGCCGCAGCCCTTCGTTGCCGTGAAGGACCGGTGGGAACAGTACCAGGTGGTCTCGTGCCTCCCGGCGGGCCCGAACCGGTGGACCGCGCAGATCCCTGTCCCCCGGAGTCGGCTCGCAAAGATCGGGGTTGCCGTGACGGACCCCTCCGGGAATCTCACCCAACGGCTGCTCTCCTATCTGCCCGGGGATCTCCACCTCGATGACCGGGATCCGGGATTCCTCCCGCTTGAGGGGACCTGGACCCCCCTGACCAACAATCTTGCCTGGGAAACCACCTCACGCGACGCCCTGATCCCGCCGGGGGGTGTCGCCCGGGCGGGGTGGGCGTTCCGGGTGGCGGCGGCCGGCCGGTATCATCTCTGGACCCAGGCCCCCGCGGTCACCAATCCGGTGGCGCGCGCCACCTTCACGCTTCGGATCGATGACCTCCCGGTCGAGACCCTCGAGATGCCGGGGGGGGTTCCCGGGCGGCAGTGGCTCCCCCTCTTCACCCGCGACCTGAGCCCTTCCGACCACGCCTCCGTGGAGTGCCGTTTCGAGGGGCCGCCGGATCGAGCCAGCCGCGCCTCCCTGGATGTGCTGCGCATCACCCCCCTGGAGACCGGGCCGGCGTTCATCTCCGACCTCGCAATCGAGCCGGGGGCCAGCTCCGCCCTCATCACCTGGACGACGCCGGTTGCCGCGACCTCGAGGGTCGACTACGGGGCGACCGCCGCGTTTGACCAGGCTGCGGCCCCGGGCCTTCCTCCCGTGCATCGCCACGCCGTGACCCTCACGGGGCTGTTGCCTGGAACCCCTTATTTCTTCAAGGCCGAGTCCGCCACACCCGACCGCACCGCCGCCCGGTGGGGGACGTTCGTCACCACGCGCAACCTCGTCGCCGCCGAGGTGATGAGCCTGACCAACAGCTGGCGCTACTCCACGAACAACCTGGATGGGGTTCCCTGGACCTCCTCCTCGTATGACGATTCGGGCTGGAGCACGGGGAACGGAGTCCTCTGGGTGGATCAGCGGGGCGCTGCCGTTGCCGGGATCCCGGCCCTGGGAACCGTGCTCCCTCTCGACCCCTCGACCGGATTTCCATTCGTGACGTACTATTTTCGGGGCCGGTTTCCGGTCGCCACCCTGGTTCCCGGGATGTCCCTGGTCTTCTCAAACTACCTGGATGACGGCGCGATCTATTACCTGAATGGAGCCGAGGTGCAGCGGAAACATCTCCCGGCCGCTCCGGCGGTGGTCACCGGCGGGGTTCGCGCCAACGGCTATGATTGCTCCGGGGACGCCACTTGCTCGACCCTCTTTTCCCTCACCCCGGCCGAGACGGCGGCCCATTTGGCAAGCGGGCTGAACTCGATCGCCGTGGAGGTGCACAACTACAGCGCCAAGAGCCCCGACATCACCTTCGGACTGGCCCTCTTCCTGAACGCGGCCGTCGAGCCTCCATCCACCCTCCGGGCGCTCCCCACGGAGGAGGGGCTCCTCCTGTTCTGGAACGGGGGCCCCGCAACCCTCCAGCAGTCGGACCCGGGCGGGTTCCCCGACACCTGGGTGGACGTGGCCCCGGGCGTATCCGGGAGCCCGGTGCTGGTTCAGCCCTCGGGGACCCGGTTCTACCGTCTTGCGTTCTGACCCGGGGTCGCGCCGCCCCTGTCGGAGGTGGGGTGGGGACTTGAGGCCTCCAGGGCGCTCAGCCTGCCGGCACGACTTTGAGGAGGCCCGCCAGGAGAAGGGCGGCGGCTGCGGCCGCCAGAAAGTCGTCCACCGTCACCCCCCACCCTCCCGGCAGTCGCTGGCTTTGTCGGATGGGGGAGGGCTTCCAGATGTCGAACAGGCGGAAGAGCAGAAACCCCGCGATCGCGAGAGTGCCGTGGAGGCTGGTGAAGAGGGAGGCGACGGGAGGGAGTCCCCCCGCGGCCGGGGTGCTGGTGACGATCCAAGGAATGAAGCAGAGGGGAAGCGCGGCGATCTCATCCAACACCACCGACCCCGGGTCCTGGATCCCGAGGATCCGCTCCGCCTCGCCGCAGAGCCAGACCGAGAGACCGAATCCCGCAACAATCCCCATCGCGAACAGAAGAGGGGAGCCGGTGGCCAGGAGCGCCGCGGTCCAGGCCAGCCCGGCGACCGACCCGAAGGTCCCAGGGGCCCAGGGGATCCGGCCTACGCCGAATCCCTGGGCGACCCAGAGTTTCCAGCCGTCGGACCGGGAAGGGGAGTGTGCCGCTTCGGGCATGGCCGTCGGGATCAGAGATCGTGGAGGTAGAGCGTCCGGTTGCGCCAGAGATAGATCCCCCCGGAGAGGATGGTCAGGAAGACCGAGACCCACTGGCTCAGCTCCGTGAACGCCATGATCCACGGGGCGCCGAGGAGCGTGGGACCGAAGAGCCCCTGCCCGAATGACCCCCATTGGTCATAGCTCACCTGGATCAGGGTGGCGAGGATCGCCACGATCTGGCTGATCGTCTTGTGCTTTCCGAACCCCTCCGCCGCGAGCACCAGGTTCCGGGAGGCGGCGAGGAGCCGGAGCCCCGTGATCGCAAGCTCCCGCGAGACGATGATCACCACCATCCAGGCCGACATGTAGCCCCGGCCGACGAAGGCGATGAACACCGAGCAGGTGAGGATCTTGTCCGCCAGCGGGTCCATCAGGATGCCGAAGTTCGTGATGAGGTTCCGCTTCCTCGCGATCGCGCCATCGAGCCAGTCGGTCACGCTCGCCACGGCGAACAGCAGCAGCGCCACGGTCTCGTTGAACGGTATCGCCGTGAACAGCACGATCAGCAGGACGACGGTCAGGAGAAACCGGGAAACCGTCAGCTTGTTCGGGAGGTTCATGCGTTGGGCCGCGGCATCACCCTAACGGCCGGCCGGCTTCGCCACCAGATCATAGTCGGTGTGGCCCACCACGGTGACCCGGACGATTTCCCCGGGGGTTGCCTTGCCCCGGATGTACACCCGACCGTCGATGTCGGGGGCGTCCGCCTCCCCCCGCGCCACCCAGTACTGCCCCTTGAGTTGATCCAGGTCGGCATCCGCCTCCCGGATCAGCCCATGCTCCCAGGAGCTGATCCGCGCCTGCTTCAGGTCCTGCGCCCGCGCCTGCCCCTCGACCAGGACCGGGATGGTGCGGCCGACAAATCCCTCGCTCACCCCCTTGGCCACCCGGTGCTGCTCCGCCATGGCCTGCTTGCGGCGCCGCTGCTTCACCCGGTCCGTCACCTGGCCTTCCATCTGCCCCGCACGCGTTCCCTCCTCCCGCGAGTACGTGAAGACCCCCAGCCGCTCGAACCGGGTCTCCCGGATGAACTCGAGGAGCGACTCGAAGTAGGCTTCCGTCTCCCCCGGGAACCCGACGATGAACGTCGTGCGAAGGGCGATCCCGGGAATCCCGGCCCGGATCCGGCGAATCAGGTCGACGATGTACTCCCGAGACGTCTCGCGTCGCATCCGCTCAAGCATCGCATCGTGGATGTGCTGCAGCGGCATGTCGACATACCGCGCCACCTTGGGTGACTCGGCCAGGGTTTGAATCAGCTCGTCGGTCCAGTGGGCCGGGTGGGTGTAGAGGAGACGGATCCAGAAGTTCCCCGGCAGCGCGTTGAGCTCCCGGATCAGGCTGCAGAGGGTGGTGGCGTCGGTGGCCAGGGAGCGGGCCGCGGCGGTGAACTTCTCCGGGGAGGAGATCGCACGGCTGTGCTGCGGCCGGAGGTCGAGGCCGTAGTAGGTCGAGTCCTGGGAGATGAGGTTCAGCTCCCGGCACCCGCCCGCGATCAGCTGTCGCGCCTCCTGCACGATGTCCGCCTGGGCACGGCTGCGGTGCGAGCCGCGCATCCTCGGGATGATGCAAAAGCTGCAGGGATGGTTGCACC
>DMJJ01000477.1 GCA_003452185.1 Verrucomicrobiales bacterium
ATGCACATCGACCAGCTCGCCGTCAGCGTGACCCTCGGAGTCAACGCCGCCGGGGGCAAGGGGGTTGTCTTCAACACCATTACCATCTCGGATGGCATTTCCATGGGAACCGAGGGGATGAAATATTCCCTCGTCTCGCGCGAGGTGATCGCCGATTCGATCGAAACCGTGGTCGGCTGCGAGGGGATGGACGGGCTGGTCGCCATCGGCGGATGCGACAAGAACATGCCGGGCTGCCTCATCGCCATCGCCCGCCTGAACCGGCCGGCGGTGTTCGTCTATGGCGGCACCATCATGCCGGGGGACCACGAGGGAAAGCCGGTCGACGTGGTGAGCGTGTTTGAGGCCGTCGGCCGCCATGCCGCAGGAACCATCAACGACGCCCAGCTCGACGCCCTGGAGTCGGTGGCGATTCCCGGACCCGGTTCCTGTGGGGGGATGTACACGGCGAACACGATGGCTTCCGCCATCGAGGCCCTGGGAATGAGCCTCCCGAACAGCTCCGCCCAGGCAGCCATCTCGAAGGAGAAGGAGCTCGATTGCGAGCGCGCCGGGGCCGCCGTCCTGAACCTCATCCGTCTCGGCATCCGCCCCAGCGACATCCTCACCCGCAAGGCGTTCGAAAACGCCATCACCGTCGTCATCGCCCTCGGGGGATCCACCAACGCCGTGCTCCACCTCCTCGCGATGGCCCACGCCGCCGGGGTGAAGCTCAACCTCGATGACTTCACCCGCATCGGCAAGCGGGTCCCCGTCCTCGGCGACCTCAAGCCCAGCGGCAAGTACGTCATGGCCGAGCTCGTTCGCATCGGGGGCCTCACCCCGCTGATGAAGATGCTCCTCGACGAAGGGCTGCTCCACGGCGACTGCATGACGGTGACCGGCAAGACCGTCGCGGAGAACCTCCGCGGAGTGAAGCCCTACCCCGCCGGGCAGGATGTCATCCGCCCCTTCTCCAACCCGGTGAAGCCCGACAGCCACCTGGTCGTCCTCTACGGCAACCTGGCCCGAACCGGCGCGGTCGCCAAGATCAGCGGCAAGGAGGGCCTGACCTTCCAGGGACGCGCGATCGTCTTCGAAAGCGAAGAGAAGGCGCTTGCGGCAATCCTCGACGGGACCGTCAAAAAGGGACACGTCGTCGTGATCCGCTACGAAGGACCGAAAGGGGGCCCCGGGATGCGCGAGATGCTCTCCCCGACCTCCGCCATCATGGGCAAGGGGCTTGGAAAGGACGTGGCCCTCATCACCGACGGCCGCTTCTCCGGGGGGAGCCACGGGTTCGTGGTCGGCCATGTCACCCCCGAGGCCCATGAGGGGGGCGTCATCGCCCTGGTGAAAAATGGGGACCCGATCACGATCGACGCGAAGAAGCGACAGGTGAACCTGGATTTGCCGATGAAGGAGATACAGCGGCGGGCCGCCGCATGGCGTGCCCCCGCCCCCCGGTACCGTTCCGGGGTGCTCTCGAAGTACGCCCGCACGGTGAGCTCCGCCCACCTCGGGGCCGTGACGGACCTCAATTCTTGAGGCCCTCCCGGCCGCCGGGTGTGAGCTCCCCAGGAAGGCCGTTGCCTCGGGGGCTCTTGGATGTTGTTGGCCGGATGAGTGCCATGCTCTGTTGCCCCCGCTGGGGCGCGATCCGTTGGATCGCGCTGGCGATGCTCCTTTCATCAGGGGGGGCAATGGCAGCCGCCCCGGAGCAAATCCTCTTCCTCCATCTCCGATGGGAGAGCAATCAGGTCCATCTGGTTGACTCGAAGCTTCGCCCTGGGCACCTCAAACCCTCCCCCCACGCCCCGGCATCCGCCCCCCGGATCCAGATCCGGCTGGCCGACCTCCAAGGCCTCCCGCTTTGGACAACCGAGGTCCCCGATCCGCGTTCCACCCGGATTGAGTTTCCCGGGCCGGCCGGAAGCGGCACCCTCCAATCCATGCCCTCCAGGCGGGAGCATCCCGAAACGCTCCTCCGGGTGCCGCTCCATCCCGCGGCAGCGGAAGTCCAGATCCTTGAGCTACCCGCAGCCCCCGCTGCGGCCGCCGCCCTGCCCGCGCAACAGGGGACGCTTCCCCAGCCCGGGAAGCTCCTGGGTCGATTCACCCTCGCCACCCCCCGCCCGGCTTCGGCGCCGGAAACCCCGCGATGACCGGTCGGACCTCACCCTCCCTCCAGGCGTTGCCCCGGGCGGTCGCGATCACCCTTGGCTTGGGCGCCTCGTTGCTCGGCGCCGCAGCCCCCCCCGTCCTGATCCCCTTCTCAACCACCGGTCCCACCTCGGCACGGATCAACCTCGTGCTCCTGGCCGAGGGGTACCAGCAGTCGGAACGGGCCAAGTTCGAGGCCGATGGGATCGCCGTGATCAACGGCATCCTGGGGGCGGAACCCCTCGCAACCTATCGTCCCTTCTTCAATGCGTACGGAATCTTCGTCCCCTCCGTCGACTCGGGAGCAGACCACCCCCTCGATCGGATCCAGCGGAACACGTACTTCAACAGCACGTTCAACAGCTACGGCACGGAGCGCGTGCTGACGATCCCCCCAAACGATATCGATCCCGACTGGTCGCACGGCGACGGACGCGTGTACGCGCTCCTGGCCGACCTGATGCCCGAGTACGACCTTGCGGCCGTGGTGGTGAACGATGATGAGTACGGAGGCTCGGGCGGCGGAGTGCTCGTTGTCTCGACCCACTGGCAGTCGCCCGAGATCGCGACCCACGAGCTCGGGCACACCTTCGCCCACCTGGGGGACGAGTATCCGAACGCCTACCCCTATCCCGATGTCGAGGAGCCCAACACCACCCGTGAAACCCGGCGGGAGCTCCTGAAGTGGAATCCGTGGGTGCTCGACACCACGCCGCTCCCGACAACGACAGCGTTTCCCTCCTACCAGAGCGTGGTGGGACTGTTCGAGGGGGCGCACTACCATGCCTCGGGGTGGTATCGGCCCCAGTTTACCTGCCGGATGCAGCGCCTGGGGGTGCCGTTCTGTGCCGTCTGCTCGGAGGCGCTCGTGCTGGCCGCCCACCGCATCGCCTCCCCCGTCGAGTCGGTTTCCCCCGACGCCGGAACCCCGGTCCTGGTCTCCCGCCCGGTCCGGTTTACAGTAGGGATGATTCCGCCAAACGCCGACACCCTCGCGGTGGAGTGGCGGCTGAACGATGTGCCGCTGGCGCCGGTCGATCCCCTGAGCCTCGAGCTGCGGGCCTCCCAGCTCCCCACCGGATCGAGCACCCTGACACTCGAGATCTCGGACCTCACCCCATTCGTCCGCTCCGACCCGCTCGGCTACACCCGGCATTCCGTCCACTGGACCGTCGTCCGGGACTCGGACGCCCCCCCGGAGCTCGCCGTGACGGCCGCCGCGGGCGGCGCCCTCGAGCTCTCCTGGCCCGTCGGGGCGGAGGGCTTCCGCCTTGAGGAGGCGGGGGAACTCGCGACGGAGGACGGAGCCTGGAAACCGGTCGTGGAGCCCCCGGTCCCGGGAGCTGATGGACGCCTTCACCTCATGGTGATCCCTGGCGACGGATCGAGGTTCTTCCTGCTCCGAAAGCCATAGCCCCCCGAAGCCCCCCGGGCCATCCATGGTCCGGAGGTCGAAATCCATTGCACCCAGCCGCGCCTTTCCCTTAGGTTGCCCCCGTTTTGAGCATGAAAGTCTTTATCGACGGCAAGTACTACGACGAGAAGAATGCAAAGGTCTCGGTCTTCGACCACGGCCTGTTGTACGGGGATGGAATCTTCGAGGGAATCCGGGCCTACAATGGCCGGGTGTTCCGTCTGAAGGAGCACATCGACCGGCTCTTTTACTCCGCCAAGGCGATTCTTCTGGAGATCCCGATGTCGCGGGCCGAGATCACCCGGGCGGTCGTGGAAACCTGCCGGAAAAACAAGCTGCGCGATGGATACATCCGCCTCATCGTCACCCGCGGTGTCGGGAGCCTGGGGCTGAACCCCAACCGGTGCGAGCGCCCCTCGATCATCATCATCGCCGGGAAGATCAAGCTCTACCCCCAGGAGATGTACGACAACGGGATGGCGATCGTCACCGTCGCGACGACGCGCAACCTGCATAATGCCGTCAACCCGGCGATCAAGTCGCTTAACTACCTCAACAACATCCTGGCAAAGATCGAGGCGAACAACGCCGGGTGCGAGGAGGCGATCATGCTGAACTCGGAAGGGTTCGTGGCCGAGTGCACCGGGGACAACATTTTCCTGATCCAGGGCCAGCGGCTCCTCACCCCGCCCCTTTCGGCGGGAGCCCTCTACGGCATCACCCGCGGAGTGGTGATGGACATCGCCCGCCAGGCGGGTCTCGAGGTCACGGAGCCGAACCTGACCCGCTACGACGTCTACAACGCGGATGAATGTTTCCTCACCGGCACCGCCGCCGAAGTCATCCCGGTGGTCAAGGTCGACGGACGGGTCATCGGCACCGGCAAGCCCGGCACGGTGACCCGGCGGATCCTCGAGCGGTTCCACCAGGTGGCCAACGCCTCCGGGGAGCCGATTTGAGGTCCCGGGCACCTTCCCCCCCTGGGTCCCTCGCTCCCCCCGGCTTCCCGCCCCCCCTGTCCTTTC
>DMJJ01000027.1:0-7012 GCA_003452185.1 Verrucomicrobiales bacterium
CGGCCCCCCGGGAAAAAAGGCATCCCCCCCCCCCCCCCCCCGCCGCGCGAGCCACGAGGCGGATCAGCCGGGGGGTGACAAAGGGCATGTCGCAGCCCAGAAACAGAGTCCCCGCCGTGCGACTGGACTGGAGGGCGGTCCAAACCCCTCCCAGCGGACCGCAGCCCGGCACCCGATCCCTTCGCACCACCCGGGTTCGGAATCCGGCCGCCCTGCCCGCCCGGCGGAGAATCCCCACCAGGGTCCAACGTCCCAACCGGAGCCGCGACTTGTCTCGTCCCATCCGGGCACTGGCCCCACCTGCAAGAATGACCACCTCAAGGGGCGAGGTATGGGGGAGCGACCGAGGGTTCATGCGATTTGGTTTCCAGGTCCGGCGATGGCAAACCGATCCCCGGCCCGGACCGGGGGCGGCATCCGGTCGGGGCTCCCCGAGGGAGGCAAAACCCGGCAGGAGTCCCGTTCGTACACGGTTCGAAAAGTGGCTGTCAACCCCAGCAAAAGGGCCATTCCTGACCCTCGATTATGCCCTTGCCTTTCGAAAGGGCCCTCATAAATATCCGGCAAGTTAGAGAGCCTGTAGAATCCAGTCCTTGGTGAATCATTCAGTTGAACGTGCTTCAGTGATGATTTGAAACCCGGCAGTCGGGAACAGCCTGGCAGGACACAGCAATCTACGAATCATCGAACATGAGCACGAAGCTATTTGTGGGAAACCTCTCGTTCAATGCCACGGAGAATGACCTCCAGGACCTGTTTGCGGCCCATGGACCGGTCGAGAGCGTCGATCTGATCATGGACAAGTTCAGCGGCCGCCCCCGGGGATTCGGATTTGTGACCATGCAGACCAAGGAAGGAGCTGAGGCGGCGATCGCCGCCCTTCACGGCAAGCCCTACGAGGGCCGCAACCTCACGGTCAATGAGGCGCGCCCCCGCGAGGAGCGCCCGAAGTCCTTCGGTGGTGGTGGTGGCGGCGGCGGCGGCGACCGGGGTGGGCGCCGGGACTTCGGCAAGCGCTACTGATCGTGGTTTGAGTTGATTTCACGCTGGCGTGGGACGCCGTCCCCGGGCTCCCACGCCGGCTTTTTTCTCCGGGGAGGAATCGCACTGCGACAGCAGTCATACAGAGATCCCGAATGGAAGAACACATTGAGCTCGAAGGCCGCATCCTGACGGTCCTCGCAGGCACCATGTTCCGAGTCGAACTCGACAACAAGCATCAGGTGCTCGCGCACATCTCCGGCAAGATGCGGAAGCGCTTCATCCGGCTCACCGTCGGCGACCGCGTCCGCATGGAGATGTCCCCCTACGACCTCGACAAGGCCCGGATCACCTACCGGATCGGCTGACCCCCCCACCCAGAGCGGGCACCATGAGATTCCCGGCCCGGATGGCCGGGTTTTTCTTTGGCTGGCCCGGGGTGGCCCCCTCCCCGGAGCACCTCGGGGGAGGACCCTGGCCCCAAGCGGAGCGCAGGCCGGTATCGCGGTGCCACGGGAGGCCCCACTTCCACTCCCAGTTCCCCACCAGGCTCCCACGTCCCAGGACCGTGGTTTCTTGACCCTGAGCCCTCCCCCCTCTACAAACACTCCCCTTATGCGTTGGACCCAGACCCTGATCCCGACCCTCAAGGAAACCCCCGCCGAGGCGGAGATCATTTCCCATCAACTCCTCCTCCGGGCCGGCGTCGTCCGGAAGCTCACCGGCGGGCTCTACTCCTTCCTCCCGCTTGGGTTGAGGTCCCTCCGAAAGGTGGAGAAAATCATCCGCGAGGAGATGGACCGGGCCGGGGCCCTGGAGGTTCAGATGCCGGCGCTCCAGCCCCCGGAGATCTGGCAGCAGACCGGCCGATACGAAACCGCGGCGGACGTCCTCTACAAGGTTCGGGACCGCGCCAAAAAGGAATGGGTCCTGGGCCCCACGCACGAGGAGGTCATTACCTCGCTCGTCGCCGGGGAGATCAACTCGTACCGCCAGCTCCCCAAGAACTTCTACCAGGTTGGCGTGAAGTTCCGTGACGAGATTCGGCCCCGTTTCGGCCTCATGCGCGCCAAGGAATTCATCATGAAGGATGCCTACTCCTTCGACACCACCGACGAGGGGGCGATGGCGAGCTACCGGCGGATGTACGACGCCTACACGCGGATCTTCACCCGCTGCGGCCTGAAGACCTTCGCCGTGGAAGCAGACACCGGGGTGATTGGCGGAAACTACAGCCACGAGTTCATGGTGCCGGCCGAGACCGGGGAAAACGACGTCGCCTACGTCGAGTCGGGCAACTACGCCGCCAACATCGAAAAGGCCTCCAGCCGGGGCCCGCTCACCCCCGTGGGCAGGAGCTCCACGGGCGGAGCCCCTGAGAAGTTTGCCACCCCGGGCGTGGTGACCATTGAGGCGCTGGCCGCCGCCCCGTACGGAGTGCCGGCCGACCGCCAGATCAAGACCCTCGTCTACCTGGTGAACGGCAAGCTCACCCTCTGCCTGGTGCGTGGGGATGACCAGGCGAACGAGGCGAAGCTCGCCGGATGTTTCGGCACGACGGTCTTCCGGGCCGCCACGCCGGAGGAGATCGTCGGCACCCTGGGCGCGCGTCCGGGCAGCCTTGGGGCGGTCCAGATGCCGGCGACCGCCGCCGGGATTCAGGTCATTGCCGACGAGGCCCTGCGGGGGGCGGCCGGCATGACCACCGGGGCGAACGAGGACGGATTCCACCTCCGCCACGTCGACATCGAGCGCGACATCCGGGTCACCCGCTGGGCCGACCTGCGAACGGTCAAGGTCGGCGAGCTCTCCGTGAGCACCGGCGAGCCGATCCAGATCCGCCGCGCCATCGAGGTGGGACACGTCTTCAAGCTCGGCACCAAGTACAGCGAGAAGCTCAACGCCATGTTCCTCACCGAGGATGGCCAGCGCCACCCCGCCGTCATGGGGTGCTATGGCATCGGGGTGACCCGCACGCTCCAGGCCGTGATCGAGCAGTCCCATGACAAGGATGGAATCCGCTGGCCAATGAGCGTCGCCCCGTACCAGGTCCTCATCACCCCGCTTGGAGCGGCAGGCAGCGAGACCATGAAGGCGGCGGAGGCCCTGTACGCGGAGCTCACGCGCCGGGGAATCGAGGTCCTGCTCGACGACCGGGATGACCGGCCGGGGGTGAAGTTCAAGGATGCCGACCTGATCGGCATTCCGCTCCGGGTCGGCATCGGGGAAAAATCCCTCGCCAAGGGGGAGCTCGAGGTCAAACCCCGGGGCGGGGCGCTCGAGCCGGTGCCCGTTGCCAGGGCGGCCGACCGCGTCGCGGAGATCGTCGCCCAGGAGATGACCCGCCTCAACGGGTAACCGGCAAAAACCAGGCCCTGCGTCGAAACGAGTCGAATCCAACACCCGAGACCAACGTCCAGTCATGCCACAGCCTATGAAGACCCTCATCCGACACCTCCTTGTCATTGTCACCCTTGCCCTGCTCCCGGCCCACGCCGCCGAGGAGGGGATTCAGTTCGGCATCCAGACCTGGACCCTCCGCAACCTCAAGTTCGACCAGGTGGTCGAGTTCGCAGTGAAGCACGGGGTCAAGAACCTGGAGCTCATCCCGAACCACATCAACGCAGCCGATCCGAAGGAGGTTGCCGAGAAGAAGGCCATCCTCGAGAAGAACGGGCTCCAGGCCTACACCTTCGGGGTCGCCCAGATGGGCCTCGACAAGGAGAAGAACCGCCAGCTGTTTGAGTTCGCCAAGAAGATGGGAATGAAGCTCATCATCATCGAGCCGTCGGACTACAAGAGCTTCGACAACATCGAGGAGCTGGTGAAGGAGTACGACATCAAGGTGGCGGTGCACAACCACGGGATCCGCTCCCCGTACGGCAACCCTGCCGTGCTCAAGAACCTGCTCCAGCACCGGGATCGCCGCCTCGGGGTCTGCCTCGACGCGGGCTGGATCACCGCCGCGGGTTTCGACGCAGCCAAGGTCTTCCGGGATCACGACGGACGGGTGTACGACATCCACCTCAAGGACAAGAAGGTCGAGCCAGCCCTCGGCGACACCGCCTCGACCGACACCCAGATCGGCCAGGGGAACGCGAACCTCAAGGGACTGATCGCCGAGCTGAAGAAGTCCAACTGGCACGGGGTGATGGCGGCCGAGACCGACAGCCCGATCTTCGCCCAGCAGCCGGCCGAGTTCGTCGACACCGCCAAGGCGTTCTTCGAGGCCCAGACCAAGTGACGGAAGGGGGGCCCGGCAGGCCCCGCCGGCCGGGCCGCTAGACCTCGTACCCAAACCGGCGGCAATATCGCTCCAGCACCGGGAGCACCGGTGCCAGATGCCGCTCGTAAAGCCGCCAGCGCGCCACCGAGCGGTTGTACACGGGGCGGGTGACATCCTGATAGGTCGGGGAGAAGATCTGCCGTGCCCGGCTCTTCTCAAAGAACCGAGCTTGCTCCTCCTCCCAGCTAAGGCCCAGGAACTCCGTCACCCTTCGGCCCTCTTTTCCCAGGTCCGCCACCGTGTCCTCGTAGCGGGTCTCCATCCAGGCGAAGCCCTCCCACTCCCGAACCGCCAGCCAGATGTCCATCAGGTCGGAGTAGTGCTTCGCCAGGCGGTCGAACGAGAGAAAGTTCACGTTCACCGCGTTGAGGGGAATGTTCTGAAAGTAACAGCTCAGGACCACGTCCCGCGGGTCCCTGAGAGCGATCAACACCCGGAGCTCCGGGAACACCCGGAGCCAGAGGGGAAGCCTCGCGGTCGCGGATGGGTTCTTGTCCAGGAGCAACCGCCCGCCCAGCGGGGCATCCAGCTCCTGGGAGAGGGCCTGCACGTACAGGCGCCGCAGCCCGTTGATCCGCTGGCTCGAGAGGTCACCGGGGATCGGGCGGCGCACGCCGCCAACCCCGGCGGCTACAACCGGTCGAGCACCATCGCCGGGTTCATCATCACCGACCAACCGGTCGTGACCATGTCTCCCCAGTCGGCCGCAACGGCGGCGGGCGACACCGTGATCCTGAGGGCTGGTGTCATCGGGGTGCCGCCGCTGAAGCTCCAATGGCGGAAGGACGGGGTCAACATTCCCGGCGCCACCTCGGCCACCTACACGCGGCCCGTCACCGGGGCCGCCGATGAGGGGGACTATGATGTTGTCGCCACAAACGACTACGGGAGCGCCACCAGCAATCCCGGCACCCTCACCCTGGATCCCGAGGCCACTCACGACCTGAGCGTGGAGCTCAAGTCCTCGGCCACCGGACCCATTGCATCCGTCACCTGGTCCGCGGCGGGTCCCGCCTGGCAGTCGTTCGCGAAACTCCAGTCGGCCGATTCCGTGAGCGGCCCCTACACCGACCTGGGTGTTGTCGCCTCGCCCTACGAGGTCTCGGCCCAGACCGGCGCCAAGTTCTACCGCCTGGTCGGGTTCACCGTTCAGACCAACCCGTACGACATGTAACCGGCGGGGCGCCTCCGCCCTCCCCCATCGAACCGGCCGCGAGCGCCCTGCGCTCGCGGCCCTTTTCTTTGCACGGGGTGCCGAGGGTCGGCGGAGCCGAGGCGGAAAGCCGGACGAATCAACCGCTGATCGCTCGACGCGGGCCTGCAAACTCGGGCAGGATCCCGGTTCTGAATGGAACCGCAAACCGCCATCCTCACCGCCCAGGACATCGAGGTCCGACACAATGAGCGCGTCCTCCTCGACAAGGCGACCCTCGCCGTTGCGTCACGGGACCGCCTCGGGCTGGTTGGCCGCAACGGGTCGGGCAAGACCACCTTCCTCCGGATCGTCGCCGGCGACCTCGACCCCGACGTCGGTCTCGTCACCCGCCAGCGCGGCCTGGTGGTGGGCTACCTTCCGCAGGCCTTCACCCTCGACCCCGCGCGCACGGTGCGGGAGAACATACGCTCGGGGGCGCAACACCTCCTCGACCTGATCCAGGAGTTTGAGTCCCTTCCCGGCGACTCTCCCCGACACTCCGAGCTCGAGGAGCGGATCCAGCATTTCGACGGTTGGAACCTCGATCACCGGATCTCCCTGGCCATGGGCCAGTTGAACTGCCCTCCCGAGGACCGGGCCATCGAGAGCCTGTCCGGGGGCGAGAAGCGGCGGGTGGCCCTGGCCCGCGCGATCGTGGCCCGGCCCGATCTCCTGATTCTGGATGAGCCGACGAACCACCTCGACACCGACAGCATCGAGTGGGTGGTGGAGTTCCTTGCGGACTACCCCGGGGCCCTCCTCGTCGTGACACACGACCGGTTCTTCCTCGATCGCGTGGCCACGGGAATCGTCGAGCTCCGGAACGGTGTCTTTGAGCGCTACGACGGGAACTACACCGACTACCTGGCCACCCGTGCCGAGAAGCTCCTCAGCGAGGAACTCGTCGAGCACAAGCGCCAGATGTTCCTCCGCCGTGAGATGGACTGGGCCCGCCGCCAGCCCAAGGCCCGCACCACCAAGTCAAAGAGCCGGCTCGACCGCTTCTTCGAGGTGGCCGAGCAAGGCCCCCCGCCCGAGGAGAACGACATGGAGCTGGTGATCCCCCCTCCCCCGCAGCTCGGCAACCGGGTGCTGGAGCTCTCCGGCATCGGGATGGAATACGACGGTCGCTCCCTCTTTGAGGGGCTGAACCTCAACTTCGAGTCCGGCATGCGTCTCGGGATCACAGGCCGGAACGGACTTGGGAAAACCACCCTCCTCCAGATCATCCTGGGGCAGTGCCCCCCCTCCCGCGGGGAGGTCCGGGTCGGGCAGCTCACCCAGTTCAACTATGTCGACCAGGCACGGCTCCAACTCCGGGAGGAGCGCACCGTCCTTGAGGAGGTCAGCGACGGAAGCGAGTGGGTCAAGTGGGGCGACTCCCGGCTCTCGCTCCGGGGCTATCTCAAGCGATTCCTCTTCGCCGACGACCGCATCGTCACCCAGGTCAGGCACCTGAGCGGCGGGGAGCGGAGTCGGCTTCTCCTCGCCCGGATCCTCAAGAAGGGGGGCAACTTCCTGATTCTCGACGAGCCGACCAACGATCTCGA
>DMJJ01000027.1:7268-7508 GCA_003452185.1 Verrucomicrobiales bacterium
AGCCGACCAACGATCTCGATCTCCCGACCCTCCGGGTCCTCGAGGAGGCCCTCATCGGCTTCGCCGGGTGTGTCATGGTGGTCAGCCACGACCGTTACTTTCTCAACCGTGTCTGCACCGGAATCCTCGCCTTCGAAGGGGAAGGGCGCCTCGCGTACAGCGTCGGCAACTACGACTATTACCTGGAGAAGAGCCGCCGGTCCCGGGCTCCCTCCGCGACCCCTCCCCCGGCCGCAGCTA
>DMJJ01000542.1 GCA_003452185.1 Verrucomicrobiales bacterium
GGATCCGGATGTCGCGCGGGGGCGCAGCGGGGGCCTGAGGGGCGGCAGGGGCGGGGGCCGCGGGCGCCGCGGCGGGGGCGGCAGGGGCGGCGGCGATGAGCAGCGGTTTGGAGGCCTCCTGCGCCGGGAGGAACCCCGGGCAGAGGAGCGCCGCCAGGAGCAGGACGACACGGATCTCGGTTTGGCTCATAACGGAAACCGGGGGACGGCCCCCGGGAATGGTTGCTTTCAAATGCTTCATTTCGACTTGGCGAGCTCCGTCGGCACCTCGGCCGCGGTGAGCTTGCGCTTATCTGCGAGGGTCTTCCCCCGCTCAATCGCCCAGAGCTCGCCCCCGACCCGCAGGATGACGCGGCTCGAGCTCTGGGTGAGGCTGTTCCCGGGCGTGGGCAACGACCGGTAGTCCACCATGACGATCGTCCCGCCGGCGAGCTCGTCGCCCGGCTTGTACCGGACCGTCTTCTGGTTCACCAGGTCCCGGACATGCCCCTCGGGCTGGCCCTGCCACTCCGAGAGCGACACGACCCGGAAGGTCTCCGGGCCTGGCGGAGCCGGGGGGCCTCCCCCCCCGGGACGGGAGGAGGGGGACGCGGGCGCCACCGGCGGGGGTGGCGGACGCTTGATATAGGGTCGCAAGACATCCCGGGCCACCAGCCCGTCAAAAAGCCGCCGCTCGGGCGATCCGAGCGTCAGCTTCGCCGTAAGTTCCTTCCGCTCCACCTCGGGGGCGGGATCCAGCACCAGGGTCAGGTAGCTGAACCGGACCTTCACCAGCCCGGGGGCATCGCCCGCCGAGACCGAGAGCCCCTCGATCCGGTGGAGCCAAGGGGACTCCTGCATGACGAAAATCAGGTTCACCACATTCGACAAGGCTCCATCCCCCTGGATGCTCCACCCGATCTCGCTGGCCCCGGGGCGCTTGTTCGGGCCGACCGGCAGCCGGGTGAACTCCGTCTCGCGGAGCCCGCACTGGAGGATCTGCTCGGTGAGCATCTCCCCCGACTTGGCGCTCGCCTGGTCGACGGTGTCGGCAAAGGTCCGGGCGGTGTAAGCCTTGATCTGCTCCTCAGCGGCGAAGAAGGCCCGCCGCTGCGACTTGATCTTGTCGAGCTTCTCCCGGAGGTTGGCCGTGTTTCGCTCGATGAGCCGGACCGGCTGGAGGATGATCGCCCGAAGGCCGAACCCGACCACAAACAGGCCGATGCACCCGCCGACGGCGGCCGCCAGGATTTTCTCGCGGCGGTTCATCCCCCACCCCCCCGGCGTTGTGGCGGCTCCAGCGAGATGTCGTCCGAGGGACGGGCCGGGGGCTGCCGGGTCTTGGCCAGGTCGATGGCGAGCTTCTTCGGAACGATGAGCTCCACGTTGGATCGGAACTCGTACCCGTAGCGGTCGGCCCCGGGGGTGATGGCGAGCGGCTTCACCTCGTATCCGGCGGTGTGGAGCTGCTTCTCGAGCTTGGCGAGGGTCTCCCCGCTGCGCGCCTGCACCGAAAGGCGGATCGTCCCCTGGGCGCTCACCGTGATGGAGGTCAGGTAGACCTCGTCGCTCGGCGGGAGGACGGCGCTCAGGTAGGCGTAATGGTCGAGCCAGTCGGAGCCCCCCTTGGCCCACGACTCGGTCATGTTGGCCTGGGAGATCATCCTCTTGTAGAGCGGGACATTCCGCTCGGCCTCCGTCACCTGGAGGGCGACATCGCGGTTGATGCGGGTGCGGTCGTTGATGAGGTAGGTGCGGATGGTGAGCACCACCATGAAGAGGGCGGCGGCGGCGGCGATGCCGGCAAGGATCCGGATCCGCCCCATGTCGCGAGGGACGGCCGGGCGCTTGGGGTTGAGGAAATCGAACGGCAGCCCCTGCGGGTCGGCGTGCCCGAGCGCGAGCCCGATGGCGGCAATCGCCCCCGAGGCCTGGTCGCGGGCCTGGCCAGCGAGCTGGAGGTCAGCGGCGGGATCGAGCAACGCGCAGGGCCGGCCCAGCCGACGGGCCAGGGCGTCGACCACCAACCCCTCCTGCCCCGAGGCGCCGGTGACGACGATCTTGGTGGCCGGGTTGTCGGGCTCCATGCCGCTGTAGCTGTGGAGGCTTCGGACCACCTCGATGGTCACCGCGTCGACGAACCCGTCGACGCGCGGCAACTCGGGGGGAATCCCCTCGCCGGGAGCAGACGGGCGGTCGGGGAACGGGGGGGGCTCGCCCGGGGCGGCCGGATCGACGGGAGGGGGCTTGACCGAGGCCCCACGGCTGAAGAGGAGCGACTGCTGGGCGATGACGTCGATGCTGACCTCGTCCGGACGGAGCGAGACGAGGGCGAAGGCCTGGTCCCCCTCGGCCACGCGGCACTCCTCAACGCACCGGGCGTTGGCGTAGGGGAGAAGCCCGATGGCCGAGAGCCGCAGGCCGGCCATGTCCGCCGCCGCGGCATACTGCTCGACAACGTCCCGTTTGACGGCCGCCACCAGCACCTCGAGTTTGAACGCCGGGGCGGGGTCCGCGGGGGGCGCCCCCCCGGGCTGGAGTGCGGCGGCGGCGGCCGGGTCGGCCTTCGGCGGGGCCACGGCCACCCGCCGCCGCACCTTGAAATCAATCACCGCCTCCTCCATCCGGAACGGCAGGTCCCGGCCGAGCTGGAAGTGAACCATCGAGGCCAGCTCCCGGAGATTCTCGATCACGGGGAGGAGCAGCGTCCGGAGGACGATCTGCGCCCGGGGGATTCCCATCACCACCGTGCCGGGCTTGATCTGGAGATGCCCCAGCGCGCGGGAGATCGCGGGCCCCAGGACCGTGGGATCCGCGCGATCGGCATCGGGCGGGAACTCAAGGGGGGCCGCATCCACGCGGGTGACGGCCGAACGGCTTCCCCGGGGACCGACCTGCGCCACCCGGAGCGTCAGGCCGTCGACATCGATGGCGGTGACGTTCGTCGGGGGCCGCGGCTTCCGCTTGCGAAACGAGGGAACCCGGACGTTCCGGAAACGGAAGGCCGTCTGGTAGGAGGACTCAGCCACCGGCGGCCTCCTTGCTGGCGGATTCCTGGAACCGGAACGGGGGTCCCAGCCGCGTGATGTCCCTCAGGTACGAGACGGTCGGCTTCTCGGGAGCGAGGTCGATGACCACGTCGAGGGCCCGGAACCGGCCCGACGGGACCCCATAGCCGACGACATGAAAGCTGTACTGGAGCCCCCGCGCGGTGAGGAACGGGGCGATCCGCTTGAACCGGGCCGCATCCACGACGTCGTCCTGATACAGCCACGCGATGGTGGCACGCCGCTCCGGGGTGACCCCCTTGCGTGCGGAGACGATTGCC
>DMJJ01000590.1 GCA_003452185.1 Verrucomicrobiales bacterium
GGCATGTGCGAGCCGCCCGCCATAATAGCTCCCCAAAGCGCCGCACCCGACCACGCCGATCTTCATGGCGAAAAGAAAAAGGGCACTCTGAGAACATCAGAGTGCCCCGGGTGTTCAAAAGCGGATTACTTCTTGCCGAGGATCGCGTCCTTGGCCGCCTTGGCGACGCGGAACTTCACGACCTTCTTGGCAGGAATCTGGATGACCTCGCCGGTGGCGGGGTTGCGGCCCTGACGGGCCTTGCGGTTGACGAGAACCAGCTTGCCCAGGCCAGGGAGGGTGAAGCTGTTCTTGGCGTGCTTATACGCGAGCTCGGTGATCTGCTCGAGCGTGGCGACAGCCTGCTTCTTGGTGATGCCAACGCCCTCGGCGATGGAGGCTGCGATTTGGGACTTGGTCAGTGCTTTAGCCATAGTGTTTGTGTTTATGTGATATCCGTGAGTCTTGCGACCTGTGCGTGTTTTACGCACCGCTGCAAAGGTGAATCAAGAGAAATCTGGCGAATTTCTTAGGATTTTCAGACCTCGCATCAACGCGGACCGCTACTGGAGCGGGTTCCACAGGCTCCGATCCGCGCGGAGCCGCTCCAGCAGGCGCGCATCCGCGGGTGGAAAAACGTACGAATCGAGTTCCTCGGCGCCGATCCACTCGACCGCCGCACACCCGATCGGCCTTGGCTCGTTCGCCGCGAGACCGCACCGAAAGAAACGGAGCCGGACGGTTTTCTCGGGATACACATGAACGATCTCCTCGATCAGCTCCCCCACCGAAACCTCGATTCCAAGTTCCTCAAGGAGCTCACGCGCCAGGCAGTCCTGATGCGATTCCCCGGGCTCGAGCTTGCCGCCGGGAAACTCCCACATCCCGGCCAGATGGGCTCCCTCGGGCCGACGGCTGATGAGCAGGCGCCCCTCCCGGAACACGAGGCCAGCTGCAACCTCGATGACCGGTGTCGAGGGGGCGGGAAAGTCAGTCACGGAAGTTGATGAACTGGAGGTCCGCCGGGAACTCATGCCCCCGGATGGCGGCGATGACCGACTGGAGGTCGTCCCGGCTTTTTCCCGAGACCCGCACCTCGTCTCCCTGGATCTGCGTCGTCACCTTCAACTTGGTCTCGCGAACGAAAAACGCGACCTCCTTGGCCACCGTCGAGTCCAACCCATCCTTGATCTTGATGACCTGACGGCCGTGCCCGACGGAGGAGATCTCAGGCTCCTTCCGATCCACGCACTTTGGGCTGATCCCGCGCTTGGCCAGTTTTCCGACGACAATCTCCTCCAGGGCCCGCAGCTTGAACTGGTCCTGGGCCGTGAGGGTGATCTCAAACTTGTCGACCGCGATCTCGGCCCGCACGCCACGAAAGTCGAACCGTCCCAACAGCTCCTTGCGGGCCTGGTTGATCGCGTTGTCGAGTTCCATGGTGTTCACCTTGGAAACAATGTCGAAGCTCGGCATGGCCCGACCTTAAGCCGGCGCCCCGACGGGAGGCCAGCGGGAAACGGGGAGCCGGGGGAAGGGGAAAAAAAAGAGGCCGGGGAAGCCCCACGGCTCGCAAGGTCTACCACACCCTGCGCCCGAAGGGCTCCCCCGGCAAGACGGCTGCCGGAAACACTCGGCACCCGCCACGGCACCCAAGGTTGTGCCTTCTGAGCTTAATAACCCGAGCCTGGTGGATACCCGCCAAAGGAGCCGTCGTCCCCCGCCCGGCGGACGGAAGGATGCCCGCGACAGGGACGACCAACGGCTACCAAGGAACAGGCCACTCCGGAACAACAACCCAGACCCGGAAAAGATAGGCGGCTCCACGCACAGGCGAGCCGCCACGGCGAACAACTGCCCATCAGGCAAAACAACACCCTCAGGGCACCGCCTGCTCACACCCCCCGCAAACCCGCGAAACGTCAGCAGGAACAACAAGCGGCAGGTGCGGGAAGATGAAAGCGGGAGGCGACAAACGACGCAATGGGGTGGTCCCCAAATCGGGGCTTCCGAGCTCCCCGAGTCGATCTAAGGTTTTCCCTTAGACCCGGGATTCCCGTCCATCCGCGGGCGGCCCCGGGGCTCAGTCGGCCAGGCGGCCTATGGCCTCCCGGAGGCGGCTCTCCACGAACTGCTGGCGGTGGATCGACCGGATCTTCTGGCCGTCCGCATCGACGACATAGAAGGCGTCGAGGGCGGCCCCGTGCTCGGTGACGATCTTGGCGAGCTGGATGTCGAGGTGCAGCACCACGAACACCTCGGCGATGGCGTGGAGCAGGCCGAGCCGGTCCTCCGTTTCAACGTCGATGACGGTGCTGTCCTCCGAGGTTTCGTTGTCGAAGCGGATGGCGATGGGAAGCGAGCCCCCCTCGAGCCAGGCCCGGTCGACCTTTCGGCCGCCGGCCGGCTTGAGCATGATCCCGCGG
The DNA here is from genome assembly GCA_003452185.1 of Verrucomicrobiales bacterium. Taxonomy (GTDB): domain Bacteria; phylum Verrucomicrobiota; class Verrucomicrobiia; order Limisphaerales; family UBA11320; genus UBA11320. The sequence continues at coordinate 2,406 of DMJJ01000590.1, forward strand.
AAGTCGACCTTCTCGCCGCTCAGGGCCCGGAACAGGAGCTCCTCGAACCGCTGGCGTTCCTCCTTGGTGACGGCGCTTCCCGTGCGGCCGCTGGTCACCTCGAAGGAGTCGAGGGCCATGCCGTCATCACGGCTGAAGACCTGGGCGCTGAGGATGTTGATCCCCGCGGCGGCGAACGAGCCCGCGATCCGGCCGAAGAGCCCGGGCCGGTCCCAGGTGCAGAGCCGCACCCGGGTGAGCCCCCGGTCGGGCTCGTTATGCCAGTCGAGGACGGGCTCCAGGGCCACCTCCTCCTCCCGGAATTGCTTGTGGATGAACTGGTGCGCCAGGGCGATGTCGACCGCGATCTGCCGGGCCTGGTGGATGCGGAAGTATCGGGCCGGGAGCGACCCGAAGTGAGCCCCCACCTCCTCCACCCCGATGGTCCGGGGGAGCATTCCGCCCACCTCCTCCTGGAGGAGCTCGCGCTCCCGCGCCTCGGCCACGAGGAACTCCGTCTTCCCCTCGAGAAGGGTACGGGCCTTGTTGTGGAGGGTCCAGAGGAGCGAGTCCTTGAACCCGTTCCAGAGCCGGTCGCTCGTGGCCTGGGAGTCAACGTAGGTGTGGAGGGTGAGCATCCAGAGGTTCTCCATCGACTGCACCTGATGGACGAACTGGCGCACGACGGCGGGATCCTCCATGTCGCGGCGCTGGGAGACGACCGCCATGGTGAGGTGCTGCTCGATCACGAGCCGCAGGGCGTGCGTCATGGCGCCGTCGAGCTCCAGGCGCCGGCCCACCCGGTCGGCCAACCGCCCCCCGGCCTCCGAGTGCTCGTCGTGCTCCCCGGCCTTCCCGGCATCATGCAGCAGGAGGGCGAGATAGAGAAGGAACGGACGCTCGAGCCGGTGGAACAGCTCCGAGTAGGGGGCGTCCTGAGGCTGGTCGGGCTTCCAAAGGGCATCCAGCTTCTCAAGGCAGACCAGCGTGTGCTCGTCGGTGGTGTACTGGTGGAAGAACTCGTGCTGCACGAGATTGGTGAGCCGGCCAAATTCCGGGAGATACTTCCCGAGAAGCCCGGTCTCGTGCATCGACCGGAGGATCGGGGCGACGCTCCCGCGCTGGTTGAGGATCTCCAGGAAGCTCTCCTTCACATGGGGATCCCGCAGGAAGGCGCGATCGACGAGCCGGAGGTTGTTGCGAACCAGCTGCGAGAGGTCGGGATGAAGCTTGAGCCCCCGCTGCTGCGCATGAAGGAAGACGCGCATCAGGCGGCGGGGCTGATCGTGGAACACCCGGTTTGTGGCGGCCCGCAGGGTGTCGTCCGCCACCTTGAACCCGTCGACCAGGGTCTCCTCCACCTTGCGCCGCAGGGGGAGCAGGCTCCGCAGCGAAATCCGCCGCCGGGGCTGGGGCAGGAGCGCCAGCCGCTCCTCCACGTTGCGCGTGATGAGGTAAAGGTTCCGGGAATGGGTGTAGTAGTCCCCCATGAACTTCTCGATCCGACGGCTCGGGGAGCGATCGCTGTACCCCAGGTGGGTGGCGATCGCGGGCTGCACGGCGCGGCTCAGGACATCGACCGCGCGCCCCAGGTGGTAATGGAGGTCCGTCCGCACCCGGAGCAGGAAGTCGTATCCGGCCTCCAGCTGGCGGCGCTCCATGGAGGAGATCATCTCCCGCTGCTCGAGCTCGACGAGGGAGCGGGTCCCGTACTTGAAGAACGCCATCCAGCGGAGGTTTTGGAAGTCCCGCAGCCCGCCGCAGCCGTTTTTGATGTTGGGCTCCTGCATGGTGGCGGAGTTCCCGAACCGCGCCCGGCGGGAGGACTGGTCTTCGACGCGGGCCGCGATGTACTCGGCCTCGTGGCCGGCAACGCACTTGGCGAGGAGGGTTCTTTGAAACCGGCGAAACAGCTCCTCGTCCCCGATGACAAGGCGCGCCTCGATGAGCGAGGTCTTCGATTGCATGTTGGCGTTGGCCACTTCGACGCAATCGTTCACATCCCGAACCGAATGCCCGACCTTGAGCCCCAGGTCGAACAGCGGCAGGAGGACGCCATCCAGGAACCGGGAGAGATGGGGAAGCGGCTTGCTCCCGGCAACCACCTGGCCGGAGTGCAAAACCATGATGTCGATGTCGCTGGAGGGGTTGAGCTCCGAGCGCCCGTAGCCCCCGATGGCGACGAGGCTGAGAGGTGGGAACTCCTTTTGCGCCTGGGGCGAGAGGCTCCCGCGGGTCGCCGTCCAAAGGCTCCGAAGCAGCTGGTCGATGACGCACGCACGGGCCTCGCAAATCTCCAGCCCACCCC
>DMJJ01000378.1 GCA_003452185.1 Verrucomicrobiales bacterium
GCAAGTCTCCTCAGCATCCGGCGGGTCCTGGTGCTGGAGCCGGCGAGCGTGTTCCGGGGCTGACCGCCCGCGCCGAACCCTGGTTCCTGCCCAAATGCAGCATCCCCACCAGCCACCCATGAAACCCCCGACCGACACGCGCAGCCGCCGTCCGGACTCCTCCTCCCCCAGCCTCCCAGCCGTCTGGTGCCGTGGGGTGGAGAAGAGCTTCGGCACCGGGGAGGCACGCGTCGAGGTCCTGCGTGGTGTCGATTTCGATGCCCCGATGGGGAAGCTGACCTTCCTCGTGGGCCCCAGCGGGTGTGGCAAGACCACCCTCATTTCCGTCATCGCGGGGCTGCTCGACACCGGGGCGGGGGAGGTGGAGGTGTTCGGGCAGAATGCCGAGCAGCTCCCGCCGGAGGACCGGATCCGCTTTCGCCGCCGCCATCTGGGGTTCGTCTTCCAGCAGTACAACCTCCTTCCCGCCCTGACCGCGGCGGAAAACGCCGCCGTTCCGCTCCTGGCAGCCGGGGTGCCTCGACGCGAGGCCGTCGAGCGGGCCAAGGCGATGCTCACACGGCTTGGGCTCGGGGACCGGCTCGATGCGCATCCCCGCACGCTTTCGGGGGGACAGCAACAGCGTGTGGCCCTCGGGAGGGCCCTGGTCCACGAACCCCGCCTGATCATTTGCGACGAGCCCACCGCCGCCCTCGACCACGCCACCGGCGAGTCGGTGATGGAATTGCTCGCCGGAGCAGCCGTCCATCCCGAACGGGCGGTCATCGTGGTGACCCATGACAACCGGGTTTTGCATTTCGCCGACGCCATCGCCCACATGGATGATGGGCGGATCACCCACACGGAGACTCCCCGCTGACCCTCAGCACCCGTCCACGATCCCATGAAACAGCTGCTTCTTCCCATCATCGCCGGTCTGGTCCTGTTGCTCGCCGGTGCCTCGATCGTACGAACCCAGCCCCATCGACAGGAGACCCCGCCGCCGAGCCCTCCGCCGCAGGCCCCCTTCAGCGATCGCGTGGCGGCGGTGGGCCTCGTGGAGGCGGGCTCCGAGAACATTTCCATGGCATCGCACCTTCCCGGTGTTGTGGAACGGGTGTTCGTCGTCGCGGGGCAGGACGTGAAGGCGGGGGACCCCCTCGTCAAGCTCGACACCCGGGCTCTGGAGGCGGTGCGGGCTGAGCGGCGGGCCGAGCTCGCCTCGCGCCGGTCGGCCGTCGTAACCGCCCGAGCCCAGGTGGCGAGGGCGCGCGCTGCCCTGAGCGAGGTCCGGAGAACCCTCGGATTCGCCGAGGCGGTAACCGATCCGCGCAGCATCAGCGCCGAGGAGATCACTCGACGACGAAGCGCCGTGGAGGTGGCCGAAGCAGAGGTTGGAATCGCGGACGCCCAGGTCGCTGGGAGCGAGGCCGGGGTCGGGGCCGCGGAGGCCGCCCTCCGGAGTGTGGAGACCGACCTCGCCAGGAGCGTGGTGGTTTCTCCCATCAATGGGAGGGTGCTGCAACTCCGCATCCATCCGGGCGAATTCGCCCCCGCCGGACCGTCTGCCCAGCCGTGGCTGATGCTCGGGAGCGTCAACCCGCTCTACCTCCGCGTCGATGTCGATGAGCACGAGGCATGGCGGGTCCGCCCCGAGGCTCCCGCCACCGCTGAAGTGCGGGGGAATGCCGACCTCTCCACCCCCCTGGCGTTCGTTCGTTACGAGCCCTATGTCGTCCCGAAACAGTCGCTCACCGGCTCAAGCACCGAGCGTGTTGACACCCGGGTGATGCAGGCGATCTATCGCATCGAGAAGGCTGACCTGCCGCTGTTCGTCGGGCAGCAGATGGATGTCTTCATCTCGGCTCGCGGGGCTTCGCCAAGCCACGCACGCCTTCGCCAGGAGCCGAGTGATCCGGTTGCGGCGTCCGTACGATAGAGGCCCTCCGGGACCCGGGCCGGTGGTCTTGATGCCGTCCGGCCCCCCTCCCATCCCAAAGCCTCCCCTCCCGAGGTTCATTCCCTAGTTCTAGCGATTGCGCGCCGGTGAGCGGGTTGCTACGTTCTTCACCCAAGGACCGTGCAGACACCCCCTCCAACCATCGCTGTCAGGAAGCGCCGCAGCTGCTTCCCCTCCTTCCTGTCTCCCCTGATCTACCTGCTTCTGGGCGCCCTGGCAGCCAGGGCGGAGGATCGCTACGACGCCCTGGGACGGCTTGTCGAGCAGGGCGAGCCTCCCGCCCGCTTTCTGTACGACGCCGACGGAAACCGGGTTGCCACGATCCGGGGCGGGTCCCAGGAGGGGGTCGTGGAGCATCATCTCGTGGATGGACTCTCCCCTTCGGGCTTTCAACAGCGCATCGCCACGGTGGGCGGCAGCTCCCGCCTCCTTCGATATCTGCACGGGCACCAGCCCGTGGCGGCGCAGGCTGGCGAGGATGAGGCGGAGTACGTCCTTGCCGATGGGCATGGCTCCACCCGGATGCTTGTCGCTGGAGGGGGGCGGGTTTACGATGCCTTTGGGGTACCGCTGCTGCCGGGGATCCTCCCGGCCGGGCACGGGTACGCGGGCGAATGGCAGGAGCCCTTGAGCGGAGTCGAGTCCCTTCGGGCCCGCGACTACGCGCCGGCTCTCGGGCGATTCCTGACACCGGATCCCTTCGAAGGGGTTGACTCCGATCCCCGGACCCTCCATCGGTACGTCTATTGTCGAAGCGATCCGGTCAACGGACGCGATCCCTCGGGGCGGAGCACCCTGGGGGACCTTCTCACCGGACTCTCCGTCCGGCTTTACCTTGGGGCGCAGGGCGGGGGGGCTCTGGCCACCGCGGCCGGTGCCGGGATGGCCAGTCTCACCGCAGCTGCCATTGTGCATGATCCGGAGGAATTCGTCGCCGCCATGGAAAGCCCTTCGGCGGCCGCGGGAATCCTTGGCGAGGACCTTCGATTCATCGCGTTTTGCGGCCGCCGGACCGCGAACTTCATCACCGGGTACGCGACGGCGCAGTGGAGGATCAAGCCTGTGGTGGAGGAGATCCTGGCGGAGGCTGGGCTGCGAATCCGGCAGTGGGATGAGGCCGCGGTGGTGGGGTTTCGTGGATCGGTGGCCCGGGGGTACAAGGGACCTCACAAAGGGAACGATCCGTTTGACCCCGGGCGGTTCGATGTCGACGCGTTCATTGTCAGTGACAAGCTCGCGGCGGGCATTCCCAAGGTGCGGGGGGCACGGTTCGTGACCGCGGGAAACCATCTCCCCCTCGCCACGGAGCAGGCTCGGATTGACCAGGAGTTGCGCTCCCGGCTTCCCGGCCTTAAGAAGGCCCCGTTCTCCTTCCGCGTTTTCACCCTGGAGGAGTACTTGTCCAAGGTTCCGGAGGGGCGGTTGGTGGGGGAGTAACAGCGACCATTCGAGAAGAAACGGGATCATTGCGATGAGCGAGCTGAAATGGATTGGATGTCGGGTCCGGCTGAGGACGGCCCTCGGGATCGAGGAACTTGGGGCGCTGATCTCCGCGCGGGTGTTTGGCGGAGTTCCCTTTGGGGGACGGGAGGATTTCATACGCGATGAAGTGCCGGCGATCTACACCTCGGAACCGATCCTTGGGGTTCGGTTTATCCTGAGCGGGGAGGGGGACTCGGAGGGCTATTTGTTGGAACCGCATGTTGAAGGAGACCTCCTGATCCAGGCTGGCCGGGAGGCCGTGGAGTTTGTTGACCTCGGCCCCGTCATCGCGTTGACCCTCCAGGAAGCCGCCGAAGTCACCTGCGAGACCCTTCCGCTCCACCCACAGTAGGTGAATCGCCCGGCGGGGAAGGGGACCACGGCGGAGAGGCCTTCAACCCTCCAGCAGACGAAGAAACGCCAAGAGGGGATGGAAAAGGTAGCAGCGCTCGTGAGAGCGCTGCCAGTTTCTGCCCTCCTTCCCGGACGGGTGGGAGCCGAACCCTCCGGCGTCCGGAGCCCCACGGCATCGCTGAACTGCCGAAGGGGCGGGGCCCTGCCGACAAAAAAAAATGCGGCGCTGTCACCAGCGCCGCTACCGTTGATGGAAGAAAGAAATCCTTCCCTTGGCGTTCCTTCGCTTCCTTGGCGGTTTAAGAGTCCCCTTCGCGGTTTTTGGGTCCCCGCCTTGGCGGTTCTACTCCCCCTCCGAGATGAGGGTGGTGGTGTCGAGGGCGGGAGGGGCCACCTTCTGACGATGCCCGCCGGGCCACACGATCTCGACTCCCTCAACCTTCGGACTCTTCCCAAGCCCGATCGTCACCGGAAGCTCGCTCTGCGACATGTAGCTTCGGGTAGGCATCACCTGGCGACTCAACGTCACGCCTCCGGATTTGACCTCGACCCAGGCCCCAATGGCGTCGCGGTTCGACCGTTTCCCGACCAGCGAGAGCCGGATGTAATGGTTTCCCGTTGCCTGGTCGTTCCGGAGGAGCATCGGAGCCGCCCCCACCTGGGTCAGCACCACGTCCAGGTCCCCATCTCCATCGATGTCGGCAAAGGCTGACCCGCGGCCGACGATCGGCCGGAAAAGATCCCCTCCCGCGCGATCCGCTCCCACGCTCGTGAAACAGGGTCCCGACTCCCCGCCGGTGTTCCAAAAGAGCTGGGCCGGCTGGCGGTATTGCTGGCTCTTCTGGATCTTGCTGATCTCCTCCTCCAGATGGCCGTTCGAGGAAAGGAGATCCAGACGTCCATCCAGGTCGTAGTCGAAGAAGAACACGCCGAACTTCAACAACAGCCGGCTCGCCGGGCCCACCCCTTCCGCGATCGCCGAGTCGTTGAAGAGCACCGGGTTCTCGCCCGAGGCATAGAGCGCGATCATCTCGTTGGCGAAATTCCCGATCACCACCCCGAGGGTCCCGTCGTTGCGATACCTTGCGGCGTCAATTCCCATCGCCCCACGGGTGTTCCCGTAGCTGTCGAAGGCGATCCCCGCCACCTGGCCGATCTCCTTGAAGACTCCCCCGCCTGCGTTGGTAAAGACCATGTTCGGGGTGGTGTCGTTCGCCAGGATCAGGTCCATCAGGCCGTCATGGTTGATGTCCACCGGGGCCACCCCGAGGGTCTTGGCCGACGGGACTCCGGTGGAGACGTTCTTCTGCTGGAGACCGCTCGAGGCCGAGATGTCGGTGAACTTCCCGTTGCCGTCGTTCCTGAAGAGGCTGGGGAACGACCCGCCAAAATTCATCGGGGGGCCGTAGGCCCGCGTCACGCCGTCGATCTTGAAACCCACTTCGAAGTCGATCTCCCGCGACCACTTCACATAGTTCCCCACAAACAGGTCCAGGTCGCCGTCGTTGTCGATGTCGATCCAGGCGGCACAGGTGCTCCAGGCATCCGCCGCACCCCCCACCCCCGCCGCCGCGGTCACCTCGCGGAATTTGCCTCCCCCCTCGTTGTGGAAAAGGTGGTTTCCGCCCACCGCGGTGAAGAAGAGATCGACCCGACCATCCCCGTCGTAGTCACCCACCGCCACGCCCATTCCGTAGAACGGAACATCAAGCCCCGATCCCGCCGTCACGTCCCTGAAGTGGCCCTTGCCGTCGTTCTCGTAGAGCGCAGCGGTGGTCGGGGCCTTGCCGGCCGGGGTCTTCCCGGGCCACCAGGTGGAGTTGACGAAGAGAAGATCCTGATCCCCGTCACCGTCGAAATCGAGGAACGCCACCCCTCCCCCCATCGTCTCCGGGAGAAGCTTCTCCCCGGCGGCCCCGGTGTTGTGGACGAATTGGATCCCTGCCGACGAGGTCACGTCCGTGAACCGCACGGCGGGGGCTTCCTCGACCGGCTTGGCGGCAGTCACGGGAGCGGTGAGCTGGGTGACTTGGGTCGGGGGGGGGGCAGGCTTGCGATGCAGCACCAGGAACGCCAGCCCCGCCCCGAGGAGGAGGAGCACCAGCAGTAGCGCAGACCGGCGCAGGGCTTTGCCGATGACCGCGTCATCGACCTCGGCGGTCTCCTCCAGGTCTCCCTGAGGATTGCGGTGACGGGGATCTCGATCGGGGTTGGAGGTGCTCATCGGGAGGCCTGATGGTCGGACGGAGTCTTGTCGCGGGCCTGCGCCTGGGAGGCCGTGGGAAGCTCGAACGCCCCACGTCGCTGGGTGGGGTAGAGGACGATCGCCTGCGCGGCGTTGTCCGCCGCTGGGTTGTTGCGACGGGCGATCGTGACGGCACGGTCCCGCGCGTTGTCGTCCGGCCGATAGCGCTCGTGCAGCCGCCGATGCTCCTCGGCCTTGGCTGAATCCCCCAGCTGGGAGTAGATGAGCGACAGATTGTAATGGGCCGTGAGATTCTCGCTGTCGATCTCGAGCGTCTTCCTGAACTCGGCCACGGCCTGTTTCAGGAAGTCCTCGCGTTTCGCCCGGTTCGCCTCCCCGCGCTCCATCTTGGAGCGCTCGAACAGGGTCTGCCCCAGCTCGTTGATCACCTCGTAGTCGAGGCTGAAGTCGAACCCCCGCTCATCCAGCTCGGGGTACCGGTCGTGGAGCACGCTCCGGTATTCCGTGATCGCCTTGTCGAGGTAGCCGTTTTGCTTGTCCACCAGCCCGGTGAACCAGGCCACCGTCCAGCGTGGAGGCGGCGGCTTGAAGGTCCCGGCCCGCTGCAAGGCCCCGACGGCCTCCTCCAGCCTTCCCTCCTTGTAGTAGACCCGTGCCAGGTTCACCGGCCCGTCAAACCGGCCAAGCTTCTCCACCTGAGCGAAGGCCTCGGATGCCTGGATCAGCTCCCCTTTCTCGCTCCCCTTGTCTCCCTTGTTCAGGAGTCCGATCCCGTAGTCGTTCCAGCGCTGCCAGGGAAGGATGGGGGAGGGGGCGTTGGTCACCGTGGCTGTGACTCCCTCGACCGGGAGAGTCACATGGTCCACGCAGATGACGCGGATCGGCATGTCGTTCGTGACCCCGAACGGCGCCCCGGCCGTGTACCCCTTCCCCTGGAAGTAGTTCAGCAGGATGGTGTCGAACTTCCGGTAATTGAGCTTCACCTCCCAATCGATCGGGGCCGTGAGATCCTCCGGCACCGTGAACTCGTAGTGCACGACCTGCCCGGCCCCCGGAGGGATCTGGTTGTTGTAGAGCGGGGTGAAGATATCGTGCACGTTCCGGCGGTCGATCCGGTTGCCATCCTTGTCGAGCATGTAGACGTTGATGAAGTGCGACCAGGGGTCGACCTCCCGATGATCCCCAAGCCCCCCGCTCCGGGCGACCACCCGTCCGCCGCTCGTCCCCTTGACGTCGACCCAGATCTCGTTCGAGTCGACGGTCCCCTGCGAGAAGGGATGGAAGATCTTCATCGTCCGGACCACCACCTCGAGCAGGTACTTCTTCCCGCGCTTGAGCACCGGGACGGAAGGACGGAGCGGGGCGGAGAGCGGGCTGTCGATCGTCCCCCCCTCCTTCACTCCAAAGAGATCGATGCGAAGGGAGTTGGTGCTGAAATCATTGTGCTTCTGCACGATGTCGTGCTCCCCGCGCAGGTATGGGAGCGCGGTGTTGGCCGACGGGAAGAGGTGGTCGTGGATGTATCGCTGGGAGGTGTTGGTGGCCGTGAAGAAGTTCGCCCCGAAGTCCTCCGACGCCTGCAGCGGCATGTGGCAGCCGTTGCAGTTCTTCTCCGCCTTGGGCGGGTAGTAGAACGACCGGGCCCCGTGCCCGGATCCGCCGCTCAGGAGGTAGGTGTCGTAGTGGTTTTGGCCGCGGAGGAACTCCTTGTAGTGGTTCACCTCCCACGGGAGCCCCACCTTGTGGCAGGCCGAGCAGTACTCCGCCGACTTCATGAACGGCTTGAGGAAGGTCTTTTTGTGGAAGTCGGGCTTGGCCTTGACGAGGAGGTTGTTCACCCATTGAAGCGCCGCGTTCGTGCTCGTGGCGAAGGGATAGTGCACGGGTTCCTCAATCGTGTAAGCGGCGTTCCCGATGGTGCTGTTGATGTGCGTGATGCTGTGGCAGGCGGTGCAGGTAATGCCGGCCTGGCTTGTCGGATGCTTCTCGAGGTCGTAGTTCGGGTCGTCGAACGCGCCGCTGAAGAACGGGACCACGTCGTGGCAGCCGGCGCACCAGCGGCTGGCCTTCACATCCCCGTCCCGCTTCATTCCCATCTCGCGGGTCTGGCGGATGCTGAAGAGGTATCCGGGGTTGTTGAAGGAGCTGTATCGGTGCGAGCTGTGGAACCACCCTTCGTAGGAGTCGGCATGACACTTCTTGCAGTAGTCGTCCATCATCAGCGTTTCCGCCGGGATGAACTTCCCGGTGGCCGTCCGGGCCTGGGAGGGATGGAAATACTTCTCCCCATCCTTTGAGCCGATCTGGTTGAGCTTCGGATGCGTCGAGTGGAGCAGGACCGAGGCCGCGACGAGAACGCCCACCGCGACCGCCCAGCGGAGGCCGACCTGCCACCGGATCCGGGGTCCGGCCAGGCGGTGAAGCACATACAGCCAGATCGCCACCAGGGGGGTGATGACATGGGCCCAGTAGATCGGGCTGCGGACGTGGGGATTCTTGATCGAGAAGAAGTCGAAGCGCATCAACGCAACGCCCGAGATCAGGAGCGCCAGCGAGCAGATGAAGAGGGAGTAGCCAACCCGCACCGCACGCCGGTTGGGCCGGTTGTGGGAGTTGATGATGTGGATGATTCCGAAGATCACCACCGGAAGGATCAGCAGCAGCCCCAGCACGAGGTGGAGGCCGAACATCACCATGTAAAAGTAGTTCTGGTAGGAGAACCCCTTGGCCCATTCCAGAAAGGTGATGCTCGCGAGGTAGACGGAGTTCGCCCCCAGGATGGCGAACAGCGCGAAGATCACCAGGAGGAGGGTCCGCAGGCGAGGGCCGACGGCGCGGACATAGCGCCGCCTTTCCGGGGGCGGCTCGGGGGTTTCAGTGCTCATACGATCTCTGTCAGGTTAGGCATCCTGCCACGATTCCTATCGGCGTAAATCCTTCCAACCGTAGTGCTCACGGGGCCTTCGGGGCGATGTCGCTGGGGTGAAGTGGATGGAACCCGGGGTGAACCGTCCCGCCCACGCCGCCGTCCCCGCATCCCCTGTAGCGACCGAGGTGACGAGGTCGTGGGCGTGAGCATGTCCCTTGGGCGGAGTTGAGCAAGGGGGAGAGCGTCCCACGGCTGGGTCGCCCTGGGACGGGCTCGCTCGGAGCGAGCCCCACCTCCTGACGTCGGTGGCTACAGAAGGCGGGGAGTTGCAGCTGCCCAGCTTGTCCCCGCATCCCCTGTAGCGACCGAGGTGACGAGGTCGTGGGCGTGAGCATGTCCCTTGAGCGGAGTTGAACAAAGGGGAGAGCGTCCCACGGCTGGGTCGCCGTGGGCCGGGCTCGCTCGGAGCGAGCCCCACCTCCTGACGTCGGTGGCTACAGAAGGTGGGGAGCTGCAGCTGCCCAGCTTGTCCCCGCATCCCCTGTAGCGACCGAGGTGACGAGGTCGTGGGCGTGAGCCTGTCCCTTGGGCGGAGTTGAGCAAGGGGGAGAACGTCCCACGGCTGGGTCGCCGTGGGCCGGGCTCGCTCAGAGCGAGCCCCACCTCCTGACGTCGGTGGCTACAGAAGGCGGGGAGTTGCAGCTGCCCAGCTTTTCCCCGCATCCCCTGTAGCGACC
>DMJJ01000514.1 GCA_003452185.1 Verrucomicrobiales bacterium
CAGCGCCACCCCCGCTCGCACCCCCGCCCCCACAACCCCGCGCCCTGCCCCGGGGGGCCCGGCACAACGGGGGGGCTCCACCGGGTTCACCCTTCGTCCCGAGACCGAGGGCGGAGCCCTGATGGAGCTCCACCTCATCCTCCCCCCCAACCTCGAGACCGCCCTGGGCCGGGGGCGCATCCTGCTCTGCCTCGAGGGGAAGACCCGGGAGGGACGCTCCCCCCTGAACGCGGTCTCCCGTTCACGCCCCTACGCACTCTCCCCCCAGGACCGGCTGCTGCTGGAACATTGCCAGGCCCTTGCCGACGGCGAAATCCCGGGGGTTCTCCAGGTCGGCGGGGATCAACTCGCCCGCCTCCTCCCACTCCTGGCCGGCCACCCCCGGGTGACGCTCGGGAGGTCCACCCCGGTCGAGGTGACACGCGATCCCTGGCCTCTGACACTCGTGGTCCGGCTCGATCCGGACGGCCAGCTGACCCTCTCCCGCCGGGGCAAGGAACCCCTCCCTGCCCTCGTCCAGGGGGAGGGGGAGGCCACCTGGGGATTCCATCAGGCGAAGTTCGCACCCCTCCCGCTCCCACGGGCCTGGCACGCGGCCCTTGAGGGGATCGTCCGCATCCCGCGGGGTCAGGTCCCGATGTTCCTGAGCCGCGACTGGCCGACGCTGGAACGGGGGGGAGCGGTGGCAGAAAACTTCAGCCTCCCCGATTTCACCGTCGAGACCCTCACCCCAAAGTTCCATCTTCACCTCACCGGCGGGCTTGCCCAGCTCCAGGCCCAGCTACACGCGGCCTACGGCCCCCGGATGCTTCCCCTGGGGGGGGCGGCACGCGACCCGGAGCCCTGGATGCCCGACCCGGCGAACACCCGTCGCTACTGGGTGCGGGATGCCGCCGCGGAGCAGGCGGCCGTGGCCAGGCTCCTCCGCAACGGCTTCACCGGTCCCGATGCCCAGGGACGTTACCAACTCCAGGGCCAGGGAGGGGTTCTGAACTTCCTCGCCCGTGAGCACCCGCGGCTCGCTCGCGAATGGAGCGTGACCCTGGAGGAACGACTCGAGAGAAGCTGCGCCACGAACCTCGAGCGGGTCGAGCCCCGCCTCTCCGTCACCCCCTCCGGCGTCCAGTGGTTCGATTTCTCAGTCTCCTACGGGACCACCGGCGGCGGGGTCCTCTCGACGGCCGAGGTGCAGCGGCTGCTCCGGTCCGGGCAGAACCACTCGCGGATGCCGAACGGCAAGTTTGCGATCTTCGACACCGAGGCCCTCGACGAGTTCAACGAAACCCTCCGCGACTGCAGCCCGCAGCAGACCGGCGATGCCTATCGCCTCCCGGCCCGGCAGGCCGGGTTTCTCGAATCCACCGTGCGCCAGCTCGGATGGCCTCTCCAGGCCCCCGGCGGATGGCGCGACCAGGTCCGCCGCCAGTCGGGCGAGGCGGTGCACGAATGCCCCCCGCTCGGAGCCCTCGATGCCACGCTCCGGGGATACCAAAAGCAGGGGGTCGCCTGGTTCCGTTTCCTCCGGGAAAACCAGTTCGGGGGGATCCTGGCCGATGAAATGGGGCTCGGGAAGACGCTCCAGACCCTGGCCTTCCTCAGCTGGCTCAAGTCGTCCGGGGGGCGCACCGGCCCCCATCTCGTGGTCTGCCCCACGAGCCTCGTGTTCAACTGGGCCATCGAGGCCGCACGCTTCACCCCGGAGCTGCGTGTGGTGACCCTCCACGGATCGCAGCGGGCGGCCCGGTTCGCCGATGTCCCCACGGCCGACCTGGTCATCACGAGCTACGCCCTGATCCGCCGGGATGCCGCCCGGCACCGAGAGATCGAGTTCGACACGGTGGTGCTCGACGAGGCGCAGCACATCAAGAACCGCCAGACCCAGAACGCCCAGGCCGTGAAGTCGGTCCGCGCCCGTTACCGGCTGGTCCTGACCGGCACCCCGATGGAGAACTCGGTCTGCGACCTCTGGTCGATCTTCGACTTCCTGATGCCCGGCTACCTGGGGAACGCCCAGGAGTTCCGCGAACGCTACGAGCTCCCGATCACCCAGGCGAAGGACCGCGCCACGCTCGACCGCCTCGCCCGGCGGCTCCGCCCCTTCCTCCTTCGCCGGCGCAAGCAGGAGGTCGCACAGGACCTTCCCCCGCGGCTCGACCAGGTCTCGTATTGCGAGCTCACCGAGGGGCAACGCACCCTCTACCAGCAGGTCCTCGAGGCCGGGCGACGCGAGATGCTGGAGGCCTCCGGCAAGGAGAGCCTGCAACAGGGGCGGATGCTGGTCCTCACCACGCTCCTGCGCCTGCGCCAGATCTGCTGCGACCCCCGGCTCATCGGAGGAGGGAAGGAGCTGGCCAGCGCCGGGTCCGGGAAAGGGGAGCTCTTTGGGGAACTCCTCGAGGAGGCGATCGACGGAGGACACCGGGTCCTGGTCTTCAGCCAGTTCACCCGGATGCTCGGCCTCCTCAAGGACCAGCTCGACGAACTAGGGATCGCCTATTGCTACCTGGATGGTTCCACGGGCAACCGGGCCGGAGTGGTCGAGGAGTTCCAGAAAGGGACGGCTCCCGTCTTCCTCATCAGCCTGAAGGCGGGGGGGGTCGGGCTGAACCTGACCGCCGCCGACACCGTGATCCATTTCGACCCATGGTGGAACCCGGCCGTCGAGGCCCAGGCCACCGACCGGGCCCACCGGATCGGCCAGACCCGCGTGGTCACCAGCTACAAGCTCATAGCCCGGGAGACCGTTGAGGAGAAGATCCTCCTCCTCCAACAGAAGAAGCGGGAGCTCACCGACCAGGCCCTGGGGGGGGAGGAAGGGTTTGCAGCCGCCCTGAACTGGGAGGAAATACAGGATTTGCTGGCCTAAGTCCCCGCTTTTCCCGGGCCCGAGGGGGCTGCGGGGAGGGCGGAAGGAGAGAAAGTCCCAAAATCCCCTTGTCTTCCGCCCCCCGGCTGATATTTTTCCCCGCCTTGTTTTATGAAAGCTGATATCCATCCTAAATACGTGGATGCTGAGATCCGGTGCGCCTGCGGCAACGTGATCAAGACCAAGTCCACCCGCTCCTCCATCGTCGTCGGCATCTGCAACGCCTGCCACCCGTTCTACACCGGGCAGCAGAAGTTCGTGGATACCGCCGGTCGCGTGGACAAGTTCCAGCAGCGGATGGCGAAGACCCAGGCCGCCCAGGCGGCTGCGGCTGCCTCCGCCGGCAAGCGCAAGAAGAAGTAGGCCCCTTTGTGAACTCCGCCCGCAGTGGCTCCCCGCCGCTGCGGGCGGATTCTTTTTTCCCATGGACCTTCAACGGCACGTCGAAAGCCTGGGCGCCCGGTACCGGGAGGTGGAGCAGCTCCTGAGCGACCCTTCGGTCTTCGGCCAGGCCCAGCGCTATCAGGAGCTCTCACGGGAATACTCGAGGCTGAAGGAGCTCGTGGCCACGGGGCAAACCTGGATCAAGGCGGTCCGGGAACTCGCCGAAAACCGGGAGCTGACCCAGTCGGAGCCCGCCGCATCGGAACTCGGGCAGATGGCCCGCGAGGAGGTTGCCCGGCTGGAGGTGGAGGTTCCCCGGCTGGAACGGGCGGTGCAGCGGGGGCTGGTTCCCCCGGACCCGACCGATTCCCGCAATACCATCCTCGAAATCCGCGCCGGCGCAGGCGGGGCGGAATCAGCCCTCTTCGCGGCCGATCTCTACCGGATGTATTCCCGCTACGCCGAGGCCCGCGGCTGGAAACTCGAGCCGATGGATGCCAGCCCGTCGGAGCTCGGCGGGTTCCGGGAGGTGATCTTCCTCATCAAGGGGGATGAGGCCTTCCGCCGGCTCAAGTTCGAGAGCGGCGTCCATCGCGTGCAACGTGTCCCCGCCACCGAGGCCCAGGGACGCATCCACACCAGCACCGCCACCGTGGCCGTGCTCCCCGAGGCCGAGGAGGTCGACGTCCACATCAAGCCCGAGGAGCTCGATATCAGCGTCTGCCGCGCCAGCGGCCCCGGAGGCCAGGGGGTCAACACGACCGACAGCGCCGTGCAGATCATCCACCGCCCGACCGGGCTCATCGTCCGGTGCGCCGACGAGCGGTCTCAGCAAAAAAACAAGGACAAGGCGATGAAGGTCCTCCGCTCCCGGCTCCTGGAGAGGAAAATCGCCGACGAGAACGCCAAGTACGCCGCGGCCCGCAAGGCGCAGGTCGGCACCGGCGAGCGGAACGAAAAGATCCGCACCTACAACTTCCCCCAGAACCGGGTCACAGACCACCGGATCAACCTCACGATCTACAACCTCACCCCCGTGATGGACGGGGACATCAACTGCCTCCTGGAGCCCCTCCTCGAGAACGACCTCGAGGAAAAACTCCGCGACCTCGCCGGTTAAACCGCCAAGGAGGGCGGGGGCGGAACGCCAAGGGGGTTTTTTAAACCGCTAAGGACGCGAAGGAACGCTAAGGGGGAGATTTCTTTTGCATTCCTCCGGGCGGCCCGTTCGGAGTGTTCACATCCAAAGGCTCCGTGGCACCCTCCCCCGACGCCTCACCCGCCAGCGGGAACCCGGCTTGGGACGGATATTCAGAAAAAGCCGATTCCCAACATCGCGTTCCTTCGCGTCCTTAGCGGTTTAAAAAACCCCCTTAGCGTTCCGCCCCCCCGGCTTAGCGGTCTACCTCGCCGAGGACGATGTCGATGCTGCCGAGGATCACCACCACGTCGGCGATCTTCTGGCCCAGGCACATGTCCTCCAGCACCGTCAGGTTGATGAAACTCGGCGGGCGCACCCGGTAGCGGTACGGGTTCGGGCTTCCATCGCTGATCAGGTAAAACCCGAGCTCCCCCTTCGGGCCTTCAATCCGCCCATAGGCTTCGCCCACCTTGGGACGGAACCCCCGGAGCTTCGCCTTCGCGTCAATGATGGGCCCCTCGGGGATCTCCTTCAATGCCTGCTCGAGGATCTTCAACGACTCCCGCTGCTCCAGGGTGCGAACCATGTAGCGGTCATAAACATCCCCATGGTCGCCGAGCGGCACCCGGAACGGAAACCGGTCATAGATCCCGTAGTGATCCACCTTGCGCAGATCGTAGTCGACCCCGCTGGCCCGCAGGATCGGGCCGGTCAGCCCGGCGTTGATCGCCAGCTCGCGTGGCAGGACCCCAACCCCCTGGGTCCGCGCCATCAGGATCTCGTTGGTCGAGACCAGATTCTCGAACTCGTCCAGAAACCGATGGTAGTTCGCCACGACCGTCGCGACCTCTCCCAGCCACCCCTGGGGAACATCGACCCGGCATCCGCCGAAGCGCATGTAATTGCACATCATCCGGGCCCCGGTCAGAGACTCGAAGAGGTCGAGGATCTTCTCGCGCTCCCGAAACGCATACATCAGCGGAGTCCCAAGGGCCCCCATGTCCATGAGCAGGAACCCCGTCAGGCAGGCGTGGTTTACCAGGCGGGTCAGCTCGGCGGTGATCACCCGGAGGTACTCGGCCCGCTCCGGCACCTGGAGTCCGGCGAGCTTTTCCACCGCAAGGGCGTAGGCCCAGTTGTTGGTGAGCGAGCAGATGTAGTCGAGGCGGTCGGTATACGGCATCGAGGCGAGATAGGTCGTATTCTCCGCAATCTTCTCGTGGTTCCGATGCAGGTACCCGAACACCGGCTTGAGCTTCACGACGGTTTCGCCATCCAGGACCACATCCATCCGGAACACCCCGTGGGTCGAGGGGTGGTGAGGCCCCATCGAGACCTCCAGGAGCTCCCCGAGATCCTCCCCGTCGACCGAACGGCGGGGGGTGAGGGTGTATGCGGGATCCTTCGACGGGGCGGGCGGGTTCAGCGTAGTCATGGTCGTCGCGGCTCGTGCCAGAAGGGGATTACACCGGAACCGGGTCGGAGCCAAGCCCGGAACAGCGGGCTGCTCAGACTTAACTCTCGCGGCGGCGGCGGTTTGCTGGTCCACTCCCCCCCCGTGGAACCCGATGCCGCACCCGTCCCGCCCCCCAAGCCCTCCCCGCAGGAGGGGTTCATGTCCCGCTGGCGGTCCGCCCTGGGGGCAGGGACCTTCGTACGGGGGATGCTCTCAGGCCCCCGAACCTCCAAGGTCGAGGCCGGGCGCGTCTCCGCCCGCCTGATCGCCCTTCAGGGAACCCCGCACCTTTCCCTCACCTGGCACCATGACCGGAAGGATGAGACGCGCAACATGACCCTGGAGGAGGGATGCACCTGGATTGGGGAGGCACTCCATCACGAATACCGAAACGGGCTTCTTTGCACGACCCAGCGCGACTGGCAGTTCATCCATCCCCAGGGGCGCAAGCCCCGCCTCGCCTCCCATGCCCCGGGCCAGACCTCCACCCCGGCCCGAGAGCACGACACCCCGAAGGCGACCTCCCTTGGAACGGAGGCCCAGGACTGGCTCGAGGCCCTCGGCATCCTGACCCCCGCGGGCCAGCTACGGGCCAGCATGGCCGACAAGCTGCGGCAGGTGGAACGCTACAGCGAGATCCTCGGTCACCTTGCGGCCGAGGCGAACCTCCCGGCCGACCAGCCCGTGCGGATCGCCGACATGGGGTCTGGCAAGGGGTATCTCACCTTCGCGGCATGGCACCTCTTCCGACGCAAGCAGGGGCTCGACGCCCAGGTCACCGGCGTGGAGGCCCGGCCGGAGCTCGTCGAGGGCTGCAACCAGGCGGCCTCCCGGCTCAAGGCCGAAGGGCTTGGCTTCCGGACCGGCACCATCGAGGGTTCCCCAACGGGCCCGCTCGAGATCCTCATCGCGTTGCATGCCTGCAATCGCGCCACCGACGAGGCCCTGCTCAAGGGGATCGATGCCGGGGCGCGGCTCATCCTCCTTGCCCCCTGCTGCCATCAGGACCTCCGACCCAGGATCACGTCGGCCGGCCCCCTGGAGCCGCTCCTGCGGCACGGGCTCCTGAAGGAGCGGTTTGCGGAATGGCTCACCGATGGGCTCCGGACCCTGCATCTTGAGTGGGCCGGGTACCGCACCAAGGTGATCGAGTTTGTGGCTTCCGAACACACGGCCCGGAATGTCATGATCGCCGCCGTCCGGGCTCGTGCCCCCTACCGCGACGCCGGAGCACGCCAGGCAATCGAATCACTCCAGGCCCAGTTCGGCATCCAGGGGCACCCCCTAGCGCGGCTGCTGGAAAGGGAATCCAACGAGCATGAAAGCAATACGAGTTCACCAGTTCGGCGGTCCTGAGGTCCTCCGTCTCGAGGAGCTCCCGGTCCCCAGGCCGGCGGCCGGCCAGGTGCGGGTCCGTGTCCATGCCATCGGGGTCAACCCCGTCGACACCTACCTGCGCGGCGGGGCAAACCCCTCACTGACCCTGCCGTTCACCCCCGGACTCGATGCCGCCGGTGTGGTCGAGGAGGTTGGCCCCTCAACCGCGGGGTTTGGCATCGGGATGCGGGTCTATGTCGGGGGGTGCCTCACCGGTGCCTATGCGGAACAGCTGGTCGCCCGGGCGGCGCAGGTGTACCGGCTTCCGGACCAGACCTCCTTCGCACAGGGGGCCTCCCTGCACGTCCCCTACGCGACCGCCCACCGGGCCCTGTTCCACCGGGCCCAGGCACGGGCCGGGGAGAGCCTTCTGGTCCACGGGGCGAGCGGAGGGGTCGGCCTCGCCGCCATCCAGTTCGCCCGCGCGGCGGGCCTCCTGGTGATCGGCACCGCGGGCACGCCCCGCGGACGGGAGCTCGCCCTGGAAGCCGGGGCCCACCATGTCCTGGACCACACCTCCCCGGGCTACCTGGGCTCCCTGGGGCAGCTCACCGCCGGGCGGGGAGTCGACATCCTGCTCGAGATGCTCGCAAACGTGAACCTCGGCAATGATCTCCCCACCCTCGCCCGCGGCGGACGAGTCATCGTCATCGGCTCCCGCGGCAAGGTGGAGCTCACCCCCCGGGACCTCATGACCCGCGAGGCCGACATCCGGGGAATGTCGCTGTTCAACGCCGGCGAGGAGGAGCTCCGGTCCATCCATGCCGCGATTCACGCAGGCCTCGAAAACCAGACCCTCCGTCCCATCATCGCCCGGGAGATGCCCCTGGCCGAAGCCGCCCAAGCCCACACCCTGATCCTCCAGCCGGGCGCCCAGGGAAAGATCATCCTCACGGCCTGAGCGAGTGCGGTTGGAACCGGGCGGGGCGGGAGCGCGGGAGAGGCGGGCGCGGTGACGTGGACCGAGAACGCTTTTTGTTGGAGAGTGGATGCCTGCTTAGCTGAGGAACGGAGCCCCGACTCCGCCCAAGGCCAGTTTTTGGTTATGCTTGGGCAAAAGCTGCCGATCCTAGATCAGGCAGATGACGAACGAGACCCTCCAGCAACCGCAGGCCACCAGCGAGCCGCTTGGGAAGAAGACCATTAACTCGCTCACCGAGGGACTCGAGTCGGGGAAATCCGCCGCCGTCTCCCAGGTCATCCGGCTGATCCAGGACATCACCTCCAAGGTTGATACCATTTCCGTCGATCAGCTTGCCGACCTGATCAGCCGCGACCTCGCCACCATGACCAAGGTGCTCGGGGTCGCGAACACCATCGGATTCAACCCCACGGGGAGCGAGATCACCACCGTCCACCAGGCGATCCAGACGGTGGGATTTGAGAAGATTCGGAACATTGCCATGGCGTTGCTGCTGCTCGACAGTGCCGAGCAGGGAGCCGCCGGGCGGGAGAAACAGCAGGTCGCGGCCCTGGC
>DMJJ01000304.1 GCA_003452185.1 Verrucomicrobiales bacterium
TATGAACCCCACCCCCTCCCGCGACACCCGGCCTGCCTCGACCGCCACCCTCTTTGACCAGATCGGCGGCGCGCCGGCCATCACCGCTGCCGTCGAGGAATTCTACAAGCGGGTCCTTGCCGACCCCCTCCTGCAGCCGTTCTTCCGGGAGACGAACCTCGGATGGCTCAAGAAGAGCCAGATACGGTTCTTCACCACCGCCCTCGGCGGCCCCCAGATCTACAAGGGGGCCGACATGAAGAGCGCGCATGAGCATCTCCCCATCGAGGAGCGCCACTTCGGACGGGTTGCCCAGCATCTCTCCGACACCCTTGGCGCCCTGAACGTCCCACGACCCCTGATTCAACAGGTGATGGCCGCGGCCGGATCGCTGGCTCCCGACATCATCAACACACCGACCCAAGACTCGAACCCAAACCCCGCAGAAACCAGGAAATCCGCTATGAAATCGACCCTCCCCACGACCCGCAGCCGCAGCGCAAGCCCCCGCTCCTCCCTCCCGATCGACGGCCGCCCGGACGCCGCCACGGAACTCGCTCATTTGCGGGCTGAGAAGGCGGCGATCAACCGGGTGCTGGCGGTCATCGAGTTCGAGCTCGACGGGACCATTATCACCGCCAACGAGAACTTCCTGAAAACCCTCGGCTACACCCTTGAGGAAATCCAGGGGCAGCACCACAGCCTCTTCGTCGAGCCGGATTACAAGACCAGCCCCGAGTACAAGGAGTTCTGGCGGGCCCTCGGTGCCGGGAGATTCCAGGCGGCCGAATACAAGCGCCTCGCCAAAGGGGGCCGCGAGGTCTGGATCCAGGCCTCCTACAACCCGGTGTTCGACACCGATGGAAAACCGTACAAGGTGATCAAATTTGCCACCGAGATCACCGACACCGTGCGCCAGAGGATCATCAACAGCCGGTACGCCGGAATGGCGGAGAACTCCCCCATCAACATCATGTTCGCCGACCCGGACCTCCGGATCCAGTACATGAACCCGGCCTCCACCAAGACCCTCGGCCGCCTCCAGCACCTGCTGCCGATCCCGGTCGACAAGATGGTCGGGCAGAGCATCGATCTCTTCCACAAGAACCCGGCTTACCAGCGCGGTGTGCTCTCCGACCCGAAGAACCTTCCCCGCCAGGCGAAGATTGAGGTCGGCCCCGAGACCCTCGACCTCCTCGTGAGCGGGATCTACGACCAGGACAAGAAGTACCTCGGCTCCATGGTCACCTGGTCCATCATCACGGAGAAGCTCGCCCAGGACAGGCGTGAGAAGGAGCTCTCCGAGGGGCTGAAGAGCACCCTCGGCGTGGTGAACCAGAACGCCCAGGCGATGGCCGCCGCCGCGGAGGAACTCACCGCCGTGAGCCAGCAGATGAGCTCCAACTCGGAGGAGACCGCCGCCCAGTCGAACGTCGTCGCCAGCGCCGCCGAGCAGGTCAGCAAGAACGTGGCGACCGTCGCCACCAGCGCCGAGGAGATGAGCGCCAGCGTGCGGGAGATCGCCAAGAACGCGAACGATGCGGCCAAGGTGGCCACCGACGCCGTCAAGGTCGCCAGCGACACCAACAAGACCGTCGCCAAGCTCGGGGAAAGCAGCATCGAGATCGGCAAGGTCATCAAGGTCATCACCTCCATCGCCCAACAGACGAACCTCCTGGCCCTCAACGCCACAATCGAGGCGGCCCGGGCCGGCGAGGCGGGCAAGGGGTTTGCCGTCGTCGCCAACGAGGTCAAGGAGCTGGCCAAGCAGACGGCCACCGCCACCGAGGACATCAGCCAGAAGATCGAGGCGATCCAGACCGACACCAAGGGGGCCGTGACCGCGATCGAGGAGATCAGCTCGATCATCGGGAAGATCAACGACATCTCGAACACCATCGCCAGCGCGGTGGAGGAGCAGTCGGCCACCACGAGCGAGATCGCCCGCAACGCCACCGAGGCCGCCAAGGGAAGCACCGAGATCTCGAAGAACATCGCCAACGTGAGCCTCGCCGCCAAGAACACCACCGAGGGGGCCAACAACACCCTGAGCGCCGCGACCGAGCTCTCGAAACTCGCCGCCGACCTCAAGCGCGTCGTCGACCAGGCCAAGGTCTAACGCACCGGCATCCCACCCCCGCCATGACGAATCCGCGTCACGCCCAAGGCTCCGGAGCCTCCGCCTCCCTTCCCGCCGGGGGATGGGGGGGCAGGCTCTGGCGCCGGGCGACGCGGGCCGGATCGCTGGCGCGGCTCGCCCTGGATCTCGCCTCGCTCCGCTCCCGCCAGGGGGCGGAGGCCGGCAGGGCACGGAGGCTCCAGGCCGTGGTCGACCGCCTGGGACTCCTGCACGGCCTGCCTCAGAAGATCGGACAGCTTCTCGCCTCCTCCGACCTGGAGGAACACGACCCCCGTTTCGCCCCCCTCACCGAGGCGCCGATGACGCTTCCGCAGGCCGAGGCCTTCTCGGAGATGGAGCGGCAACTCGGTCGCCCCCTCCGCGACTGCTTCTCGTGGGTCGACCCCGTCGGGATCTCGGCCTCCGTGGGCCAGGTCCACCGGGCGACCCTGCTCGACGGCCGCCCTGTGGCGGTGAAGATCCAGTACCCGGGGATCGCAGAGGGACTCGAACAGGACCTTGGAGCCCTCGGCTGGCTGACCACGCCGGTCGGGGGATTGGGACGCGGGTTCGACCTTGAGGCCTACCGCCGGGAGATCGGGCGGATGCTTCACTCGGAACTCGACTACACCCTGGAGGCCTCGCGCCTCAGGGATTTTGGAACGTGGGCGGCTGACTGGCCCGAC
>DMJJ01000244.1 GCA_003452185.1 Verrucomicrobiales bacterium
GGTGGGGGGGGCGGGGGTCACTCCGGCGAGCCATTCCCCTGGGATTCAACCCAGCGGTCGCGTCGCTCCTTGGCCGAGCGGAAGAAGGCCTCCAGCTCCTCTGCGTCCCCGGAGTCCAGGGTGTGCTGGAACTCCTCAAGCGACTCGATGAAGACGCCGAGCACCCGGCTCAGGTTCTTCCGGTTCGCGAGACTGATGTCGCGCCACATCTCGGGGGACCCGGAGGCGATCCGGGTGGAGTCGCGGAACCCCCCGGCGCAGAGTCGTGCCTGGTCCTTGGGGTGGGCCGGGCTGAGGACATAGTGCGCGAGCTCCGCGGCAACGACGTGCGGGAGGTGGCTGGAACGGCTCACGAGCTCGTCGTGGGCCTCGGGCGAGAGGCGGATCGGGAGGCTGCCGACACCGGTCCAGAGCGATTCCACCCGCTTGCACGACTCGGGGCGGGTGGCCCGGGTCGGGGTGATGATGCTGACCGCCTTTTGAAAAAGATCGGCTTTCGAGGCCCACATTCCCGCCTGCTCCCCGCCCGCCATGGGGTGGCTCCCGACGAACTCGGCCGAGACACGGGCGCACAGGGGCTCCAGCTCCGCAACCACGCTTCCCTTCACGCTGCCGACATCCGTGACCAGGGTTCCCGGGCGGAGCGATGGGAGCATTCCCTCGGTCAGTGGGCGCATCTGGGAGATCGGCGTGCAAAGGACCACCAGGTCGGAATCCCGGACTGCCTCGGCCAGGTCGAGGGTGGCGGCCTGGGCCACGCCGAGGCGCAGCGCTTCCTCCACGCTCTCCTGGCGACGCACGTAGGCCACCACGCGCCGTGCGAGGGCGTGTTTCTGGAGCGCGAGCCCGAGGGAACCCCCGAGCAAACCGGCGCCAACCAGGGTGACTTGGTTGAAGAGCATGGGGGAAGCATATGAATCGCCGCCCCGGTGGAAAGGCAGAATGCAAAGGGGAGTTGGAACCCGGATGGGGCCTCTTCGGAAACCGTGGACACCCAAAACCCGGGGAGGGTGGGGGGCGTCGTTCAGAACATGGGCGGACAGTACCCCTCGAGCACGTACCCGGTCCCCCGGGACCCCGAACTTCCGCATGGACGAATCTCGTTTGGTGGGGTGGAGATTCGCGTCTCGACCGTCACCCGCGACGGCTCAAGCCTGAGCCCGGTGTTTTCTGAGAACTTGGGACTCGATGATTTTGAATTGATTCGACCCGGCGACCTGCACTCCCTCGAGCGTTTCATTAACCTTTCGAGCAGCAGCGATGGGTTTCTCTATGATCCGGCCAAGGGAAATCTGCTCTTGGACGTGCGAGGGCTGGCTCTACCCTTTATTGTCGATGGATTTACAAGCGACCACCCGATTTCTGTTTGGCAACTTCGCGGCGATGATTCACTCCCGGCGGGGAAGCTGACTGTCAACGGACTCGTGACCGGCTTCGGTTTCTGGGTGGTGCCTGAACCCGGCGTTGGTTTGATCACCACCACGGGCCTGGTGTGTCTTGCAGCTCTCCGATGGTTTGGTCGCCTGAGAAAGGATCCTGATGTCACTCGTTGATGCGTTGCTGCTCGACCCAGCCCCCTTTCACCTCTGGGTGGCGTGAGTCAGTTTGGTACACTGATGAACCTTCCGCAGGTGGCCTTGCCCTATGCGGTCATGCATCTTGGCCCGGGAAGCTTTGTGACGAGCGGTTATGCAGACGGGGTTCCGGGTGGTTGGTCTGCGCGGCCTGCCCGCTGCGCTGTTTCGAATTAAGTGCTTTGCCTCTGCGTCGGTCTGGTTTAGCCATTACTTATGTCGAACACCTTCCCCCACCCTCGGATCCGGGCGGCTTGCCGCCGGGCCACCGTCGTCATCGGCCTCCTCGGGGCCATGCTCGCCGTGGCGGGGATATCGGGGTCGCTCACCGGCTGCTACACCTACTCCAACGTCCCGGCCCTCGGCCCGACGGCACGCCGGTCCGCCCTCCATCCCCCGACAGCGCTCGACCGGTATGTGGCGGCTCCCGACACCAATTATGCCTGGAAGGTGGTTGCCACGCGTCGCGTGGAGAACTGCACGGTCAGCGTCCTGCAACTCACGTCGCAGGCCTGGCTGACGACGAACGAGGTGGACCGCCCGGTCTGGCAGCATTGGCTGACGGTGGCGCGGCCCGACGATGCCAAATCCTCCGTGGGCCTTCTCTTCATCACGGGGGGGAGCAACAAGGGTGGGGCCCCTTCCAAAACCGACGACAACATCATCCGGGCCGCTGTCGACAGCCATTCCGTGGTCGCGGAGCTCCGGAACGTGCCAAGCCAGCCGCTGGTGTTCAAGGGGGAGACGCGCACCCGGGTCGAGGATGAGCTCATCGCCTACAGCTGGGACAAGTTCCTTCGGACGGGCGACGACCGGTGGCCGGCCCGTCTCCCGATGACCAAGAGTGCGGTGCGGGCCATGGATGCCGTCACGGCGTTCTGCGGCTCCGCCGAGGGGGGCGGGGTGCGGGTCGACCGGTTTGTGGTCGCGGGGGGATCCAAGCGGGGATGGACCACGTGGACCACGGCTGTGGTGGACAATCGGGTGGTGGCGATCGTTCCCCTGGTGATCGACCTCCTGAATATTGTGCCGAGCTTCACCCACCACTGGGAGGCGTATGGATTCTGGGCCCCGGCGGTGACGAATTACGTCGAGATGGGGATCATGAACTGGACCGGCACCCGGGAGTACGCCGCCCTGATGAAGATCGAGGAGCCGTATGAGTATCGCGACCGGCTGACGATGCCCAAATTCATCATCAACGCCTGTGGCGACCAGTTCTTCCTCCCCGATTCCTCGCAGTATTACTTCAAGGATCTTCCCGGGGTTAAATACCTGCGCTACGTCCCGAATGCCGACCACAGCCTGCGGGGCTCGGATGCCTGGCAGAGCCTCATCGCGTGCCATGACGCGATCGTGCGTCAGGCCCCCCTCCCGCGCTTCAGCTGGACCCGGGAGGCCGACGGATCGCTACGGGTCAAGGTGGTGGATGCCCCGAAGGAGGTTCGCCTCTGGCAGGCGTCGAACCCGAAGGCCCGGGACTTCCGGCTCGAGACCCTCGGGAAGGCCTGGCAGAGCCAGGTGCTCACCGACCAGGGGGGCGGTACCTATGTGGGCCGGCCTGAGACTCCCTCCCAGGGGTGGACTGCCTTCATGGTGGAGCTGACCTATCCCTCGACGGGCCCCTATCCGTTCAAGTTCACGACGGAAGTTGTCGTCACCCCAGACAAAACCCCCTACAAGTACGTGCTGCCGTCACACCCATGAAGGATCCTGAGCCCGCGCGAACGGATGCGCCCGAACCCCCGGCTTTCAAGCCGTCGACCGGGGTGGGGCGTGCCGGCGGCCGGAGCCTCCCTCCTCCCGAGGAGCAGGGTCGGGTGGACTACCGGCGGCAGGCGGTTGCGGGGAGCGGGGACGGGGTGAGGCGCATGGCCTCGGACCGGCCCGTCGCCCGGCGGACGTTCCGTCTCACGGTGGGGTGAGGGACCGGCCGGTGTTGAATTCGGACGCGGGGCATTCAGAAAACCGATGATCAGCTTTGTTCGTGGAACCATTGTGGAGAGCCTGCCAACGCAGGTGACGGTGGAGGTGCAGGGGGTGGGCTATGACGTCCAGGTGCCGCTCTCGACGTTCAACTCCCTGCCTCCGGTGGGGGAGGAGGTCAAGCTTCTGACCCATTTCGTCGTCCGCGAGGATGCGCATCTCCTGTACGGGTTTGGAACCCGGCCGGAGCGGGACATGTTCCGGCTCCTGATCAACACGGTGAGCGGCATCGGCCCGAAGATCGCCCTGAGCCTCCTGAGCGGGATGAGCGTCACGGCGATCCGGGGGGCCGTGGCCTCACGGGATGTGAAGGCCCTCTCCTCGATCTCGGGGGTGGGGAAGAAGACCGCCGAACGGATTGTCGTGGAGCTTGGGGACAAGGTCGGGGTGTCGGCCGCCTGGGAGGCGAGCAGTGCCGGGCTTGCCCTGGCCCCCGGAGACCAGAAGCTGAACGACGCGGTCCTGGCGCTCATGGCCCTTGGCTACAAGCAGCCTGAGGCAATGGAGGGGGCGCGCGGTGCGCAGGCCCTCCTGGGCCCCGGGGCCGGGGTGGAGGATCTCGTGCGGGCGAGCCTGAAGCGACCTCCCGCGACATGATGTCGACACTCGATCCCTCGACTCCCGCCCCCGCCCAGCCGGGCCGAAGAGCCCGCAACCGCGTTGTCCCGACGCAGCTGCGCTGGCATGGGCGGCTGGCGGCCTGGGTGATGTACCGGGTGATCCGCGGGCTCGCCGGAACGGCGCGCCTCCGGTTTGAGGCCCCCCCGGGGGTGCGCGACCTGATTCTGGAGCGGCCGGTCATCTTCAGCATCTGGCACAACCGGCTGGTGTTCGCGCTTCCGGCCTATGATCGGATCGTCCGGCGGGTCCGGCCCGACCGGCGGATGGCAGCCATTGTGAGCGCCAGCAAGGATGGGGCGCTCGTGGCCCGGGTGCTCGAGTTGTTCAGGGCCGAGCCGGTCCGGGGGAGCAGCAGCCGCCGGGGGCCCCAGGCCCTGAGGGAGTTGGTCAGCCAGGCGGAGCGCGGGCTCGACCTGGCCATCACGCCCGACGGTCCCCGGGGTCCGTGCTACCGGGTGCAGGATGGGGTGATTGCAATGGCCCAGCTGACCGGCATGCCGATCATCCCGACCTCCTACGCGATCCACCCCAAGCGCCGGCTCAGGAGCTGGGATCGGTTTCAGATCCCGCTCCCCTTCGCCCGATGGCATCTCCAGTTGGAGGAGCCGCTCCAGGTCCCCCGGGAGGCCGGGGAGGGGGAGCGCGAGGCACTCCGGGCCGAGCTGGAGCGCCGGATGCAGCGCATCACCCGGGATTGACTTACCCCCGGGGGGTGGGCTTTCTGGTGGGACTCTTTTTCGCATGCACCATCGTGAACTTGGAAAGACCGGCCTTCAGATTCCCGTCCTCGCCTTTGGGGCCTCCTCCCTCGGGCAGGAGTTCCGGAGCGTGACCCTCGAGGAGGCGATCCGGAGCGTGCGGGTCGCCCTCGACTCGGGGCTGAACTTCATCGACACCTCCCCGTTTTACGGGCGCGGGATGTCGGAGGTTCTCCTGGGCGTGGCCCTGAGGGATGTCCCCCGGTCGAGCTACACCCTGTGCACCAAGCTGGGTCGATACGACCTCCAGCACTTCGACTTCTCCGCCCGCCGTGTGGCGGAGAGCGTCGATGTGAGCCTTCACCGTCTCGGGACCGACCACCTCGACATCCTCCTCTGCCATGACATTGAGTTCGTCGAGATGCAGCAGATCGTCGATGAGACCCTGCCGGCCCTCCGCCGGGTGCAGCAGCAGGGGAAGGTCCGGTTCATCGGGTTCAGCGGCTACCCGATGAAGATCTTTCGCTTCATCTGCGATCAGGCCCCCGTGGACTGCGTCCTGAGTTACAACCAGTACACGTTGCAGAACACCCGGTTCGCCGACGAGGTGGTCCCGTACCTCAAGGCGAAGGGGGTCGGGGTGATGAATGCCGGGCCGTTTTCCGCCCGGCTTTTGACCAACGCCCCGTTGCCGAAGTGGCTCAAGGAGCCGGAGAGCGTCAAGGCGGCGGCCCGGAAGGCGGCGGCGCATTGCGCGGCGCGGGGCGTGGACATCGCCAAGCTGGCCCTCCAGTTCAGCCTGGGTCACCCGGATATCAGCACCACGATCGCGGGAAGCGCGAACCCGGAGAACATCCGGCGCTGGGCCGAGTGGGCCGCCGAGCCGGTCGATGTCGCCCTGCTGCGGGAGGTGCAGGAGATCTTCGCCCCGGTCCGGAATCTGGGCCATGTCGAGGGGCTTCCGCACAACAACTAGAAAACTTCCTCTTTCCACCCCGTGCCCCTTTGTGTTCTATCCCGCGACGCATGAATAAAACGGCGCTTCTGTTCGCGGGCCAGGGGGCCCAGGTGGTCGGGATGGGCAAGGATCTGGCCGAGCGGTTTCCCTCGGCGCGCGCCTGGTTCGACCGGGCGGACCGGGCGCTCGGATTCGGGCTCTCGACGGTCTGTTTCGAGGGCCCCGAGGCGGAGCTGACCAAGACCGAGAACGCCCAGCCGGCGATCTACCTCGCGAGCTGGGTCGCGTTTGAGCTTCTGAGGGAACGGGTTCCTTCCCTGGCGTATGAGGCAGCCGCAGGGCTTTCCCTGGGGGAGTTCACGGCGCTGGCGGCCGCCGGGGCCATGAGCTTTGAAGAGGGGCTGCAGGTGGTCCGCCAGCGGGGCCGCTTCATGCAGGAGGCATGCGAGGCGACCCAGGGGGGGATGGCCGCCATCATCGGCCTGGATGAACCCCGGACCCGCGAGGTTTGCCAGGGGGTCGGGGTGACTCTCGCAAACCTGAACTGCCCGGGACAGATCGTCATCTCCGGCCCGGCGCACTTGATGGAGAAGGCCTGCGAGGCGGCGAAGGCCGCGGGGGCCAAAAAGGCGATGCCGCTCAAGGTGGCGGGCGCCTACCACTCCCCGCTCATGGCCAGCGCCCAGCCAAAGCTTCGCCAGGCCCTCGGGGGGGTGACGCTGCGCGCCCCGGCGGTCCC
>DMJJ01000167.1 GCA_003452185.1 Verrucomicrobiales bacterium
TGCGAGGTCCCCGCAGCCACCTGGCACCAGTCCGAGTCGGTGCCGATCCGGGTGGGAACCGACTTGCTCTCGTAGGTTCCATCCCCCAATTGCCCGCTCGAATTATCCCCCCACGCCCAGAGCGACCCATCCCCCCGGAGGGCAACCGTGTGGGCGGTGCCGGCGGCCACCGAGCCGTGGAACGAGCCGGGGCGGGGAAACTGGGAAACCTGGTAGAAGGCCCGGTCATCGGAGGGCCGACGCCGGAACGTGAACCGATCCTCCACCCCGGTGCCGATCCGGACCGAGAGGGCGTTCGTGATCGAGTCAAGGTTCCGGCCCGAGTAGAGAATATAGACCACCCCCGGCACCGAGCGATACCGGATGGAGACCTGGTCGTTGGCAAGCACTTCGACACCATCCACTACGAACTGCCCCCCGGGACAAAGCACGGCCGTGAGGGACAAGCCCAGGCACAGGATCCACGGGTGGATGGCGGAGCGGAGGCGGATGCCACCGAGGAACGAATTCATAGCCTACAAACGACAGTTCAGAACGATGAACCCTGCCTCTTTTGCACGAGGTAAGCAATCCCCGATTTCAGAAACAGGATTGCACCCCGCGGGTGCAGCTCCCAGACTCCCCCCCGGATTTCCATGGCAGCCGACCCTTTAGTCCGACAGACAATCGCCGGTTTTGAAGCCCGCTTTGGCCGACCGCCCAGATGGACGGTTTCGGCACCCGGACGGGTGAACATCATCGGGGAGCACACCGACTATAACGACGGGTTCGTCCTTCCGATGGCCATCGACCGGTGCACCGTGCTGGCGGCGGCCCCCTCCGGGACGCCCCGGATCACGTTGTACAGCGCCGCCAACGGCGAATCGGTGACGGTGAACCTCGAGAAGCCCATCGTTCGGGATGCGCCCGCCTGGGCCAACTACGTCCGCGGGGTGATCGCGGGGTTTCAGAAGCTCGGTGTCCCGATCCCGGGGATGGACATCGAGATTGAGTCGTCGGTCCCGCTCGGGGGAGGGCTCTCCAGCAGCGCCTCGCTGGAAGTGGCAACGGCCACCCTTCTGGAGGAAGCCTCCGGCCACCCCCTCGAGCCGGTGGCCAAGGCGCTTCTCTGCCAGGCGGCCGAGCACGCCTTCGCCGGGGTTCCCTGCGGGATCATGGACCAGTTCGCCGCGGTGCTGGCGCGAGAGAACCACCTCCTGCTCCTCGACTGCCGCTCCCGGGCCACGGAGCTGGTCCCGATGATGGACCCTGCGGTCTCGGTCCTCATCCTCAACACCCTGGTGAAACACAGCCTCGTGACCAGCGAGTACGCCCAGCGCCGGGCCCAGTGCGAGGCGGCAGCGCGCGCCCTGGGGGTCCGAAGCCTTCGCGACGCCACCATCCCGCTCCTGGCCCGGTTCGAGGCTCAGCTCGACCCGGTCCTCCACCGCCGGGCCCGCCATGTGATCAGCGAGATCGACCGGACGCAGGCGGCGGTCCGCGCCGCCCGGGCCGGCGACTGGGCCTCACTCGGCCGGCTGATGTACGAAAGCCACGCCTCCCTCCGGGACGATTACGAGGTCAGCTGCCGCGAGCTGGATCTGGTGGTCGAGGCCGCGCGCGCGATCGGCGAGCAGGGGGGCGTTCTCGGCTGCCGCATGACCGGGGGAGGATTCGGGGGTTGCACCGTGGCGCTGGTCCGCTCCGCCGCCGTGGCCGAGGTCGCCTCCCGGCTCACGACCGAATACACCCGGCAAACCCGCCTCGAGCCGGTCTCCTTCATCTCACGCCCGGCCGGCGGCGCCCGCGTCATCGCATGAGCCCCCCGCTCCTGGAGGCGCGCGGGATCTCCAAGGCGTTCCGCGGCGCCCAGGCTCTGTCAGGGGTCGACCTGACCCTCCGCGAGGGGGAGATCCATGCCCTGATGGGGGAGAACGGTGCCGGCAAATCGACCCTCATCAAGGTGCTCACCGGCGTCCACCCCCCCGACGCAGGAACCATCCAATGGGAGGGCCGGCCGATCCAGCCCCGCACGCCCCATGAGGCGGAGGGCCACGGGATCAGCACCGTCTACCAGGAGGTGAACCTGGTCCCCAACCTTTCCATCGCCGACAACCTGCTCCTCGGCCGCCAGCCGACCCGGCTCGGCCTGATCCGGGGGGGGGAGGTGCGCCGACGCGCCAGCGCCTCCCTCACGCGGCTCGGCCTGGATCTGGATGTCCGGGCCCCGCTTGGCTCCTGCTCCCTGGCCGTGCAACAGATGGTGGCCATCGCCCGGGCACTCGATATCCAGGCGCGGCTCCTGATCCTCGACGAGCCAACCTCCAGCCTGGATGAACGGGAGGTCGCTACCCTGTTCTCCCTGCTCGGTCGGCTGAAGGAAAAGGGGCTGGCGATTCTCTTCGTCACCCATTTTCTCGATCAGGTCTATGCGCTCGCCGACCGGATCACCGTCCTTCGGAACGGCGCAAGGGTGGGAGACTACCCCGTGGCGGAGCTCCCCCGGCTGCGGCTCATCGAAGCGATGCTGGGCCGGGAGTTCCACCCCGTTTCCCCCGCCACGGACGCCCCCCGCTCCGACTCCCCCACCCCGCCGGAGGCATTCACCCCCCTCCTTGAGGCCCGGGGACTGGGGCGCTCCGGAGGGATGAACCCGGTCGACCTTTCGATCCATCCCGGCGAGATCCTCGGCCTCTCCGGCCTCCTGGGCTCGGGACGCACGGAGACGGCCAGAATGCTCTTCGGAGTCGACCGCCCCGACCAGGGAAGCCTCCGGATCAACGGGGCCGAGCAGGAGATTCGCTCGCCGCGGGAGGGGCTCCGCCTTGGACTTGCCTATTGTGCCGAGGACCGCAAAGCCGAGGGAATCATCCCCAATCTCTCCGTCCGCGAAAACCTGATCCTCGCGGTCCAGGCCGGCCGCGGGCCCCTTCGCCTGATGGGACGGGCCGAGCAGGAAACGCTCGCCGACCACTACATCCGGGCCCTGAACATCCGGACCGCCAGCCGCGAAACCCCCATCCGCAACCTCTCCGGCGGAAACCAGCAGAAAGTGCTCCTCGCCCGCTGGCTCGCCCTCCAGCCCAAGCTCATCCTCCTGGACGAGCCGACGCGCGGGATCGACGTCGGGGCCAAGGCGGAGATCGAGCGTTTGGTCGCCTCGCTCCGGGGCGCGGGGACCGCCGTTCTGTTCATCTCCTCAGACCTCGAGGAGATGGTCCGCAACTGCCAGCGGGTTGCCGTGCTGAAGGACCGTCGAAAGATCGGCGAACTCGCAGGGGCGGACATCACCCCCTCGGGCATCATGCGCCTCATCGCTCACCATGAAGGATGACCCCACACTCCCGCGGCAGCCGCGGCTGAGGGCCTGGTTTCCCGGGGGCTCCCTCCTCTGGCCCCTCGCGGGCCTCGGAGCCTTGCTCCTGTTCAACCTCGTGTTCGCGACCGGATTCTTCCGGCTCGAGCTCCGCGACGGGCATGTGTACGGCACCCTGGTCGATATTCTCAATCAGGGCTCCAAGGCGATGCTGCTCTCGATCGGGATGACCCTCGTGATCGCCTCCGGCGGGGTGGATCTCTCCGTCGGAAGCCTCATGGCGATCAGCGGGGCGGTCGCCGCCACCGCCGTCGCGAAGGGAACGGTCCCGTTTGGCGCCGCCGTCGGGGCGGCGCTCGCCGCGGGGGGCTTCGCGGGGCTCTGCAACGGATTCCTCGTGGCCGTGGTCCGGATCCAGCCGATCGTCGCCACCCTCATCCTCATGGTGGCAGGGCGCGGCATCGCCATGCTTCTCACCGACGGGCAGATCGTCACGTTCGAGCATCCCGCGTTTGTTTTCCTCGGCAACGGCCACCTCGCCGGCCTCCCCTTCACCCTCTTTCTCGTGCTCCTGAGCCTGGGCGCGACGGCCCTGGTCATGAGACGCACGGCGGCCGGCCTGTTCCTTGAGTCGGTCGGGGACAACGAGCGGGCCGCGGCCCTCTGCGGGATCAGCGGCACCCGGGTGAAGCTCTGGGTGTACGCCTTCTCGGGACTCTGCGCCGCCCTGGCCGGGCTGGTCGCAACCTCCAACGTCAAGGCCGCCGACTCAAGCCGGGTCGGGGAAATGATGGAGCTCGACGCGATCTTCGCCGTGGTGGTCGGGGGAACCTCCCTCACGGGGGGCCGCTTCACCCTGCTCGGCTCACTCATCGGGGCGATCCTCATCCAGACGCTCACCACCACGCTCTACAACCTCGGGCTCGAGCCGGCGATCGCCCCGGTTCCCAAGGCCATCGTGGTCGTCGGGGTCTGCCTCCTTCAGTCATCCCGGTTCCGGGGGGAGCTCTCCGGATGGCTTCGCTCAAGGAGGGCCGCCGCGTGAAGTTGCGCCACTCCCGATCCCTGCCGCTCCTCGCCACCACGGGCGTGCTGGCGATCCTGTACACCTCGGCATCCCTTCTCTACCCCGGTTTTTTCACGGTGCGGGTCTTCCTGAATCTCCTTGGGGACAATGCGTTCCTCGGCATCACCGCGATCGGGATGACGTTCGTCATCCTCTCGGGAGGGATCGACCTCTCGGTTGGCGCGGTCGTGGCGTTCACGGGAACCCTGATCGCATCGCTCCTCACGCGGGGGACCCCGCCCGGGTGGGCCATGCTCCTGGCGCTCGCTATCGGCTCGACTTTTGGCGGGGCCATGGGCTTCCTCATCCATCGCTACGAGCTCCCCCCGTTTCTGGTGACGCTCGGGGGAATGTTCTTCGCCCGGGGGATGTCGTTCGTGGTGAGCAAAGAATCCGTGGGCATCACCCATCCACTCTACCAGCAGGCCTCCGATTTCGGGCTGCCGGTCGCGGGCGGCGCGTCGCTCCCCCTGACCGGGATCCTGTTCCTGGGCGTCGTGGCCCTCGGGGTCACGGTGGCGCATGGCACCCGGTTCGGACGCAATCTCTACGCCCTGGGCGGAAACGAGGCGTCAGCCCGCCTCATGGGGCTGCCGGTCGGGGGCGTGAAGATCGCCGCCTACGCCCTGAACGGATTCTGTTCCGCCCTCGCAGGGATCGTCGCCACCCTCTACATGGGGTCGGGAAACCCCGCGATGGGGTTTGGCCTCGAGCTCGACGCGATCGCCTCGGTGGTCATCGGGGGGACCCTCCTCACAGGGGGAGCGGGATCCCCGGCGGGCACCCTCGTCGGGGTCCTGATCTTCGGCACCCTCCAGACGGCTCTCGTGTTCGATGGCCGGCTTAACTCCTGGTGGCTCCGGATTGCCGTCGGCCTCCTGCTCCTCCTTTTCATCCTGCTGCAACGCGTTCTCTCCCGGCCGGCAGGGGCCAGGCACCCGTAGCCCCCCGGGGGACCCGATCCCACCCAACCCAATGAACCGCATGAAATCAAACGCCCCGCACCCAACCGTGAGGACGACCCTCACCCCTGGCTTCCTCGGCACCCTCAGCCTCACCCTCGCCCTCCTGCTCCCCCTGATGCTCACGGCCCCCGCGGCCCGGGCGGCTGCGAGGACGAAGCCGCTCACGGTCGGGTTCGCCCAGGTCGGGGCCGAGAGCGCCTGGCGCACCGCGGAGACCGAATCGATCAAGGGAGAGGCCTCCAAGCGCGGGATCACCCTGAAGTTTTCCGACGCCCAGGGGAAACAGGAAAACCAGATCAAGGCCGTGCGGGGCTTCATCGCCCAGGGGGTGGATGCCATCATCCTCGCCCCGGTGGTGGAGACGGGCTGGGAGCCCGTGCTCCGGGACGCCAAGCGGGCCCGGATCCCGGTGGTGCTGGTCGATCGCGGCATCAAGGTCTCCGACGACTCGCTCTTCGCAACGCTGATCGCGTCGGACTTCATCGCCGAGGGACGGATGGCCGCCGAGTGGCTCTCCAGGAAACTCAACGGCAAGGGAAACATCGTCGAGCTGCAAGGGACCCCCGGCGCGGCCCCCGCAATCGACCGGAAGAAGGGGTTCGAGGCCGGGATCGCCTCCGCCCCGGGCCTGAAGATCATCGCCTCGCAGAGCGGCGACTTCCGTCGCGCCACCGGCAAGGAGGTCATGGAGGCCCTGCTCAAGAAACACGGGACGGAAATCCAGGCCGTCTACGCCCACAACGACGACATGGCGATCGGGGCGATCCAGGCGATCGAGGAATCGGGCCGCAAGCCGGGGTCCGAGGTCGTGGTGGTCTCGATCGACGGGGTTCGCGGGGCGTTTGAATCAATGGTGGCAGGAAAGCTCAACTGCACCGTCGAGTGCAACCCGCTGCTCGGCCCCCTCGCCTACGACGCCGTGGAGAAGGCGGTTGCCGGGGAGAAGCTTCCCAGGAAGACAGTCGTCCCGGACCGCGTCTACGAGCAGTCCACCGCGCGCGCGAGCATCGGTTCCCGGCAATACTGATCCCCCTCCCCACCTCCCGATGCACCTTCGCTTCCAACTGACAGCCCTGGCCCTTGGGGTGGCGTGCTGCCTCCCGTCCATAGCCCCGGCCGAGGACGCCCCCCGGTTCCAGAACCCCGTGGTTGCGGGAGACCATCCGGACCCGTCCGTCATCCGGGTGGGGAGGGAGTATTGGGCCACGGCGACCTCCTCCGAGTGGGGCCCCCAGTTCCCGCTCCTCCGCTCAACCGACCTGGTGAACTGGGAGGAGACGGGGGCGGTCTTTCCGCACCGGCCGGCGTGGGCGGTCGGAAACTTCTGGGCCCCCGAGATCAGCCAGCATGCTGGAAAGTACTACATCTACTACGTCGCCCGCAAAAAGGGGGGACCTCTCGCCGTGGCCGTCGCATCCGCCTCCAAGCCCGGCGGTCCTTACACCGACCACGGCCCGATCGTGGCTCAGGATGCCGGGTCGATCGACCCGGTGCCGACGGAGGACGAGCATGGGACGCGGTATCTCCTCTGGAAGGAGGATGGAAACAGCCGGCGCCTCCCGACCATTCTCTGGGCTCAGCCCCTCAGTGATGACGGCCTGAAGCTCGTGGGCGAGCGTCGCGAGATCCTGCGCAACGACGCGGCCTGGGAAGGGGCCGTGGTCGAGGGCCCCTTCATCGTCAAGCGGGACGGCTGGCTTTACCTCTTCTATTCCGGGAGCAGCTGCTGCGGCACCGGATGCCGGTACGCCCTGGGGGTGGCCCGCTCCAAGTCCCTCCTCGGGCCCTGGGAAAAGGCCCCTGCCAACCCGCTCCTCGCCGGAAACGACACCTGGCGCTGCCCGGGGCACGGGAGCATCGTCCAGGACGAGGCGGGGCGCTATTTCCTCCTCTACCACGCCTACAGCAGCTCGGGCTTTGTCTTCACCGGGCGTGAGGCCCTGTTGGACGAGGTGGTGTTCGGGGCGGACGGATGGCCCTCGATCCACGGGGGTCAGGGACCGAGCGCGGACGCCCCCTCGCCGCTGGGCGCCGTCCAGCGGCGCTCCAGCGTGATGTTCTTCGACGACTTTTCAGACGCCTCCCTCCGCGCAGGATGGCAGTGGCCCCAGGACAACGAGCCGGTGATCGCCCTGAGGAGCTCCCGAGGCGGACAGCTGCAGCTGCGCCCGGCCCCGGGTCACGAGACCAACCTTCTGGGGGCTGTCCTGGCCAGATCGACGCTCGCAGGGAGCTACCGGGCCACCACGTGCGTGGACGTGCGGTCGCTCAGGCCGGGGGCCTTTGCCGGGCTTGCTGCGTTTGGTGACGATGCCAACTCGGCCGGCATCTCCCTCTCAAAGGACACCCTCCAGCTCTGGAGGCGGGAGCGGGGGCGGCACACCAAGATCGCCGAAGCTCCCCTTCCCCCGGTCCGAAAGCTCTTTCTCCGCCTCACGGCCCGCGAAGGGCACGCCTTCCAGTTCGAGGCGCGGCTCGACGGGAAGGAATGGAAGCCTCTGGGCGACCACGTCGAAGGCCGCTCCCTTCCCCCCTGGGACCGGGCCGTTCGGGTGGCGCTGACCGCCGGCGGGGTGGCGGGTGCGGAAGCGCGCTTCGACTTCATGCGGCTCGAGCCGATTCCAGATTCCCAGCCCTGATCCCAACCCACCCTTGATTGTGTTCGACCCCGAGCTCCATCCCCACCGCCGACGAAACCCCCTTACCGGGGAATGGATCCTGGTCTCCCCCCACCGAACCCTCCGCCCCTGGCAGGGGCAGCAGGAGAAGCTCTCGGGAACCTCCCTCCCGAGGCACGACCCCGGCTGCTATCTCTGCCCCGGGAACCGCCGTGCCGGGGAACTCGTGAACCCGGACTACACCGGGACATTCGTCTTCCGGAACGATTTCTCCGCCCTCCTCCCCGACACGCCGGCCGGCGACACCCCGCCGCCGGGTTCCCTGCTTCGCTCGCAGCCCGTCCAGGGGGAATGCCGGGTGATCTGCTTCTCCCCACGCCACGACCTCACGCTTCCGGAGATGACCCTCGAGGAGATCGGCCAGGTGGTCGAGGTCTGGGGCCATCAGGTGCGGGAGCTTGGGCAGACCCACCGCTGGGTCCAGGTCTTCGAGAACAAGGGGGCCGTCATGGGATGCTCCAACCCCCATCCCCACGGGCAGGTCTGGGCCGGGAGCTTCCTGCCCCGCACAGCCGAGCTTGAGGATGTCCACCAGCGCCAGCACCTGATGGAGCATGGACGCCCCCTGCTGCTCCAGTACGTCGAGGAGGAACTGGCATCGGGCGAGCGGGTCGTCGAGTCGAACGCGGAGTGGGCGATGGTGGTGCCGCACTGGGCCACCTGGCCGTTCGAGCTCCTCCTCCTCCCCCGCCGTCCACTCCAGCGCCTGGACGAGATGAACGGCCCCCAGAAGCGGCTCTTGGCGGAGATCCTCAAAAGCTCCCTGACGCGCTACGACAACCTTTTCGAAACCTCCTTCCCCTACTCCATGGGATGGCACGGAGCACCGTGCGACGACGCCCCGTCGGATCACTGGCAGCTCCACGCCCACTTTTACCCGCCGCTCCTACGGTCGGCCGCCATCAAGAAGTTCATGGTCGGATATGAGATGCTCGCCGAGGCACAGCGCGACATCACCCCCGAGCAGGCGGCCCGCCGCCTCCAGGCCCTCCCCACCCTCCACTACAAGCAGAACTCGAACCCACCATGACCCCATCCCGCTCCCCCCTCCTGCTCGCCGCCTGCATCGGGCTCGCGACCCTGGCCTTCCTCCTCCCGGTGGAGGCCCGAGACCAGTGGACCCCGGAGAGGGCGAACGGCTGGTACGCGCGCCAGCCGTGGCTCGCCGGGTGTAACTTCACGCCGAGCACCGCCATCAACCCGCTCGAGATGTGGCAGGCCGAAACATTCGACCCGGCCACCATCGACCGGGAGCTGGGATGGGCCGAAGGCCTCGGGTTCAACTCCGTGCGGGTCTTCCTCCATCACATCCCGTGGCAGCAGGACTCCCGCGGCTATCTCAGGCGGATCGACCGTTTTCTCGACATCGCACACCATCACCATATCGGGGTGATGTTCGTCCTCTTCGACGCGGTCTGGGACCCGGTTCCCCACGCCGGCCCGCAGCCCGCCCCCCGCCCCGGAGTGCACAACTCGGGGTGGGTCCAAAGCCCCGGGGCGGAGATCCTCGGGAACCCCGCCCGTCACGACGAGCTGAAGGGGTATGTTCAGGGGGTGATCGGGCGTTTCAAGGGGGACCGGCGCGTCCACGCATGGGACCTCTTCAACGAGCCCGACAACGACAACCGGAATTCCTACAGCCGGACCGAGATCAAGGAGAAGGCCGCCCGATCGTTCGAGCTCCTGGAGAAGACCTTCGGCTGGGCGCGCGCCATGAACCCGGCCCAACCCCTGACGGCCGGCGTCTGGCTCGGCACCTGGAAGGAGGCCTCGAAGCTCAGCCGGATCGAACGGCTCATGCTCGAAAGCTCGGACGTCATCACCTTCCACAGCTACGCTCCCCGCCCCGAGGTGGAGGAGTGCATCAACAACCTCCGTCGCTACCACCGCCCGGTGCTCTGCACCGAGTACATGGCGCGGCCGCAGAAAAGCACCTTCGACCCCCTGCTGGGCTACTTCCAGTCGCAGAATGTCGCCGCCTACAACTGGGGGTTCGTCGACGGCAAGAGCCAGACGATCTTCCCCTGGGATTCCTGGCAGAAGACCTACACGGCGCCGCCACCGGTCTGGTTCCATGACATCTTCCACCGCGACGGCACCCCGTACGATCCCAAGGAGACGGACTACATCCGCCGCATCACCCGCCAGCGCCGCTGACGGCCGGGATCCTCCCCCCGATCGAGCCTCAGGTCAGAGGAGCCCCTGGTACGAGAGCCAGAGGGCGCGGAAATATTTCAGCACCCTCACAGGATCGGGGCTTTCGGGGATCTCCGCCAGGCAGTAGCCGCCAAACCCGATCTCGTTCAGCCGGGTCAGGAGACGGCGGAACGGGTACTCCTCGAGGTGCAGATCCCGCATGTGAACGCAGAGGATCTTCGACTTCACGAGGTCGAAATTCGCGTCAAACCCCTCCCCCTCCAGGTCGCTCTGGTTCGAGTTCCACGTGATGCCGACATTCGGGTGATCCGCGGCATCGAGGATGTGACGGATGTTCGGCAGGAGCGAGGTCTCGGGCCCGTGAACCTCCAGGCGCACCACCAGGCCGAGGTCCCGACCGAACTCCCCGAGGGTCCGGAGGGATCGTCCGATCTGGTCCAGGGTCCGCTCCTTGGGAACCTCCTTTGGCAGCCCGTTGGGACGGACCTTCACGCCGGAGGCACCCACATCCCGCGCCAGCACCATGTACTCCCGGGTGGCGGCAATGTCCCGCGCCAGCTTCTCGGGATCGGGGGTGTGGAAATCGAACGCGCTCCCAAGGCTCATCAGCTCGACGGAAGAATCGGCAAACCGCTTCCGGACCCGTTCCCGCTCCCCTTTTGAAAGGCCCACCTCCACCTTGTGGGCATGGGTGGTTCGGAGCTCGACCCCCTGGAATGAGGCGGCCTCGAGGTTTCGAATCAGCGTCTCGATGTCCCAGTCCTTGCCAATGTTGTAGGTGACGATCCCAAGCTTCATCCGCGGAGGGCGGACCAGGAAACCCCTGCTCCGTGCCGACGGGGGCTCGGCGGCGGCAAGGGAACGGGGACCCGCGGGGGAGGGAAGAACGAGGGCGGCGGCGGCGAGCCCGCCCTGGAGGAATTGTCGGCGGTTCGGGGGG
This sequence comes from Verrucomicrobiales bacterium, assembly GCA_003452185.1. Taxonomy (GTDB): domain Bacteria; phylum Verrucomicrobiota; class Verrucomicrobiia; order Limisphaerales; family UBA11320; genus UBA11320. The sequence continues at coordinate 11,102 of DMJJ01000167.1, forward strand.
TTCATCGCCCCACAGGGTGCGCCGGGGCGGTCATTTCCGCAAGGAGACCTTGTCCGCGGTCGGGAAGTCGGCCGGCACCTTCTGCGTCACCTGCCCGGTGGCCGCCCACTCGGTGCCGCGCTGCAGGGTGACGATAAACCCGGCACACCGCTGCGAGGTGAGGTCGGGGCCGTTGTTATGCCCCAGGGCGGTGTGGAACACGCGCCCCTTCCCGAATGCCAGCGCCATCAGGAGAGGCTCGTTGCGGCCCGTCCCGCCGGTCGACTTGTCCGAATAGGCGGTGGCCAGAACTGTCATGTGCAGACCAGGTCCGCGGAGCTGGTCGTAGAGCTCGTCCTTGCCGTGGAGCCACTCGGCGGGCAGCCCGGCCATGATCGGATGGGAGGGCTCCCGTGTCACCACCTTGAACTCATGCTGCTTCCCGTGATGCCCGCCGGGCCCCGGGGTCATGTCGCGAAGAATCCTGCCATCCCAATAATGCCACGGCCCCGAGCGCTCGGTGCGGCCGTTCCATCCCCCCACGCCGATCATCTCGTTGTACTCGGCCCAGTCGGGGAAGGCGTTGTCCGCCGCATGCACGGAGACAAACCCACCGCCGCCACGGACGTAGGCGACAAAGGCGCTCCGCACCGCCGGGCTCCAGGGGTCGCCGTTATAATTCGACACCACGGCCTGGTAACGCGTGAAATCAGGATTGAATCCCCCCATGTCCCCACCGGCGGCGGGGGTCGTCGCCACCTCGACCCCAAAGAGGCCCGACTCCTCCAGCACCTTGCGGATCCAGGGTGAGCTGGAGCGCCAGTCATGGTTGTTCTGCCCGTCGATGAGCAGAACCCGGAGCGGGGCGGCGCAGAGGGAGAGGGGCCCGAGGGCGCACGCAACAGCCAGGAGAAGGAACGGTTTCATGCCAGCACGGGACCCGGGAGTGTCAGAACGCCGAAAGGCGCTCCTTGTGATCGAGACAGTTTCGCACCGTCTGGGCGAGAGTCTCCGGAAGGTACGGCTTCTGCAGGAAGTTGACCCCCTCGCGATAGTTGAAGTCCGCCGCCACGACATCGACGGAATAGCCACTGGTGTACACCACGCGCAGGTCGGGCTTGTCCGCCGTGAGCCGCTGGGCGAGCTCCCGGCCGGAGACGCCCTGCGGCATCATCATGTCGGTGAACAGCAGGTCGACCTGCTCCTTGTGGGACTCCCAGAGTCCGAGGGCCTCGGCCCCGGTCGAGGCCTCGACCACGCGATAGCCATAGCCCTGGAGGATCTCCTTCACAAGGTCGCGCAGGGAGGGCTCATCCTCCACCACCAGAATGGTCTCCTGTCCCCCGAGCGCCTGGCTCGGTTCCATGAACGGCTCCCCGGCCCCCGAGGCCTGAGCGCTGATTGGCAGATACATTTTGAATGTGCTTCCCACCCCCAGTTCACTGCTCACTTCCACCCAACCATCGTGCTGCCGGACGATCCCGTAGACCGTCGCCAGCCCGAGGCCGGTTCCCTTGCCGACTTCCTT
>DMJJ01000080.1 GCA_003452185.1 Verrucomicrobiales bacterium
CAAGGCTGTCTGCGCTACGCTGGAGGCGGTTGCCCAAGCTGGAAGGGGCGTTGGGTCGCGTAGGGTAGCGCAGGCTGCCCAGCCTGCCGTGTCGCCGGTTGCCCAACCGGCAGGGCGTGGGGGGGGGTGGAGGTGCTGGGTCAGGAAGGGGCGTCCGTCCGCGAAGGTGGGCTCAGCCGACTGGGCAGTCGGCGATAGAGCAGACAAGGCTGTCTGCGCTACGTTGGCGGCGGTTGCCCAAGCTGGAAGGGGCGTTGGGTCGCGTAGGGTAGCGCAGGCTGCCCAGCCTGCCGTGTCGCCGGTTGCCCAACCGGCAGGGCGTGGGGGGGGGCGTGGAGGTACTGGGCCAGGAAGGGGCGTCCGTCCGCGAAGGTGTGCGTCGAGCGGGGGGCACCGACGCCACCCTCAAGGCTGCTAAACAGCTTGAGTTGAAGGGGCGGGTGGCGTTCTCTTGCAGCGTATGACCCCGGGTATGCCGCTCCTCTGGCTTTTGGTCGCGTTGGCGGCCTTGCCGCCGGCCGCCTCCGGGGCGTGGTGGGCGACAGATCCCCTTCTCCCGAAGGTCCCTCCCGTCGGCTCCGATTCCCAGCATCCCATTGATGCCTTCGTGCAGGGCGCTCTCGCCAAGGCAGGCCAGAGGCCCGCGGCGGAGGCAGACCGACCCACCCTCATCCGCCGGGTGACCTTCGACCTCTTGGGGCTTCCTCCAACCCCGGCCGAGGTCGAGGCGTTCCTCTCTGACACGGCTCCCGACGCCTACCCCCGGCTGGTCACCCGACTGCTCGAGAGCCCCCGATACGGGGAGCGGTGGGCGCGTCACTGGATGGACGCGGTTCATTTCGCCGAGACCCATGGCCATGACCAGGACCGGATCCGCACCAACGCCTGGCCCTACCGGGACTACCTCATCGCCTCTTTCAATAGCGACAAGGCCTACCCTCGGTTCGTCCGGGAGCAGGTGGCCGGGGATGTCCTCTATCCCGACGACCCCGGGGCGACGGTGGCGCTTGGGTTTTTGGCCGCCGGGCCCTGGGATGAAAGCTCCCTGCGCGACATCCGGGAGGACACGCTCGATCGCCAGATCGCCCGGTACCTGGACCGCGACGACGTGGTGACCACCGTGATGCAGACCTTCACGAGTCTCACCGTGCAGTGCGCCCGGTGCCACGACCACAAGTTCGACCCGATCTCCCAGCAGGACTACTACGCCCTCCAGGCTGTGTTTGCGGGGGTCGACCGCGCGAACCGGTCCTACGACCCTGATCCCGCCGTGCATCGCCGGCGCCAGGAGATCCAAGCCCTCCTGCGCGGGGTGGCGCGATCGGATTCGGGGGTCCTGCTTGGCGACGCGGCCCGGGCGGCGGTTGAGGCGTGGGAATCCCGGCGTGGCCACCAGAGGGTGAGCTGGCATCCGTTCCACCCCGAGGTGTTTCTCTCCGCTGCGGGGGCCTCGTTCGCCCGGCAGGCCGACGGGTCGTTCCTGGTTTCGGGTCCGCACGGACCGACCGACGTTTACACCTTCAGCGGCCCCCTTCCCCTCGCGGCGGTGAGCGCCCTGCGGCTCGAGGTGTTGCCGGACGATTCCCTGCCGCAGCACGGGCCGGGGCGGGAGCCAAACGGAAACCTGCATCTCTCCGAGGTCCAGCTTCTCCTCTTCGAGCCGGGCTCCACGACCGGCCGCCCCCTCCAGCTCCGCAACCCCACGGCTGATTTCAACCAGGCTGGCTGGACCGTGGCGCAGGCTCTGGACGGGGAGGAGAAGACTGCCTGGGGGATTCATCCGGCCGAGGGGCGCCGGCATGTGGCCGTGTTTGAGCTCGCGGAGCGACTCACCCCGGTGCCGGGCTCCCGGGTGGCGGTCGTTCTCAAGCAGCTCCATGGGGGCCATTGCATCGGGCGCCCGCGTCTGCTCTTCACCGACGTCGCCCCCCCCTCGGCTGCCGCCGTCCTGCCTCCCGAGGTCGAGGAGGTGGCCGGTCTGGATCCTGCCTCGCGGAGCGACGCCCAGCGCCGGGTGCTCGCCGCCCACGCTCTGAAAGAGTCGCTCGAGCGCGAGCTGGCCTCGATGCCCCCCCCGGGGCTGGTCTACGCGGCGGCAAGCGACTTCGAGCCCGACGGCGGCCTCAAGCCGTCGGGTGCCCCGAGGCCGGTGCATGTGCTCCGGCGTGGCGAGGTGTTGAAGGCCGGCGAGGCCGCTCTCCCGGGAGCCCTCGCCTGCATCTCAAACCTCCCCGCCCGGTTCGCGCTCCGTGATCCCTCGGACGAAGGGTCACGGCGCGCCGCCCTGGCGGCATGGCTCTCGGACCCCGGGAACCCCGTGGTCTGGCGGTCGATTGTGAACCGGGTCTGGCAGCGGCATTTCGGGCGCGGCCTCGTCGAGACGGTGAATGATTTCGGCCGGATGGGACGCACCCCCTCCCATCCGGAGCTCCTCGACTGGCTGGCCGCCGATTTCGCCTCCCATGGATACGATGTGAAGCGGCTCCTCCGCATCCTGTGCAACACCCGGGCCTACCAGCTCGAGTCCCGGGTCGTCGGGGCCCGGGGGACGAAGCTCTCCTCCCCTGACGCCTTCGCGCGCGGGCTCGACAAGCCGCTCACGGCCGAGCAGCTCTTTCGGAGCCTGCTGGTCGCCACCGGCCAGCCTCCCGACGCGCGGGACCAGGTGCCGGGGCTCCCTGCCACCGAGCTTCGCCGGGCGTTCGTCGCCCAATTCCCCGACCTGTTCCCGGCCGAGTACAACGCCACGCTTTACCAGGCGATGTTTGTTTCCAACTCCCCGCTCTTCGACCAGATCCTGGCGGCCCGGCCCGGCACCCTGGCCTCCCGCCTGCAGGCCCTCCCGGACTCCGCCGCTCGGGTGCGCGAGGGATTCCTCGCTGTGTTTGGGCGTCTCCCGGACCGGGACGAACAGGAGGAATGCCTCCGGTACCTCGCCGGCCGCGACGTCGCTCCCGGGATCCGCCAGCTCCTTTGGGCGCTCCTCACGAGCGCCGAGTTCCAGATTAACCACTGACCGACCGATGCACCCCCGTCTCTCCAGTCTGCCCGATCCCTCCTGCGGCGGGGAGGACCACGCCATTCATCGCCGCAAGTTCCTCCAGGGGGTCGCCGGCGCCGGGGCCCTCTCGATCATGAGCTGGGGAGGGCTCTTCTCCCTGCCGGCCTTCGCCGAACAGGCCCGCCGGGAGCAGAAGCACTGCATCCTCCTCTGGCTGTGCGGGGCTCCGAGCCAGTTCGAGACCTGGGACCCCAAGCCGGGCCGCCCCACCGGGGGCCCGTTCCGGAGCATCCCGACAAAGATTCCGGGCGTCCACTTCGGCGAGCTCATGCCCCAGTGCGCGCGGATCGCCGACAAGCTCGCGGTGATCCGGTCGATGAAGACCTCGCAGAACGAGCACCTCCAGGCCATCGACCTCCTGAGCCGCGGCGCCGCCCCTCGGCCCCCATTCGTCCGGCCCACCCTTGGGGCCGTCCTGGCCCAGCAGTTGGGGCAGCTCGACAGCCCGATCCCGAATTTCGTCCTCCTCGACCCGTGTCCCGAGGGAAACGAGTTCAAGGAGTTCAAGGCCGGCAACTGGGCGGGATGGCTCGGCGCCCAATACGGCCCGGTGCGGGTCGGGGGAGACTACCGGATCGAGAACGTGGCGCGTGCCGCCGATCTCACCTCCGAGGACCATGAGGCGCGGAACGCCCTGCGCCGTTTTCTCACCCGCAAGTACGAGAACGAGCGACGAAGCGCCGCCGCCTCCTCCCAGAACGCCGTGTTCGAGCGGGTCAAGGGGCTCATGAGCTGCGCCCACCTCTTCGACCTCGAGAAGCTTCCCGCCCGGGACCGCGAGCGCTACGGCCCCGGGGCCTTCGCCCAGCATGCCCTCCAGGCCCGGCACCTGGTGGAAAACGGGGCCCCCTTCGT
>DMJJ01000570.1 GCA_003452185.1 Verrucomicrobiales bacterium
ACCTTTGCCGCGCAGGGGCCCTGCGATCACCAGGGACGGTCGCTTCGGCAGTTCGACCTTCAGACCCGGCTCTTCAAGTATCCCTGCAGCTACCTCATCTATTCGGACGCGTTCGACGCCCTGCCCGACAAGCTCCGGGAGCGGCTCTATCAGCGTCTGTTTGACATCCTGACCGGCAAGGATTCCGGGGCGGACTTCGCCTCGATTCCGGGGCCGACGCGCCAGGCGGTGCTCGAGATCCTGCGGGAGACGAAAAAAGGCCTCCCCGACTACTGGAAGGCTGACAAGTCCCGCGCCGCACTGTAACAGTGCGGGCATGGATTTGTCGGACATTCGCAGGGACTACGCGGAGCGGGGGATCGACCGGGCGGACCTTCACGACGACCCCGTGGTCCAGTTTGAGCGGTGGTATCAGCAGGCGTGCGACGCGGAGCTTCTGGAGCCGAACGCCATGAGCCTCGCGACCGCGACTCCCTCCGGGGTTCCGTCGCTGAGGACCGTGCTTTTGAAGTTCTTCGACCACCGGGGGTTTGTCTTCTTCACCAACATCGACAGCCGCAAGGCACGCGAGCTCGCCTCGAATCCCAGAGCCTCCATTCTCTTCCCCTGGATCCCCCTGGAGCGCCAGGTCATCCTGTGCGGCCCCGTGGAGCGGGTTTCCACCGCGGAGACGCTCGCCTACTTCCTGAAGCGTCCCTTCGGAAGCCAGACCGCGGCTTGGGCCAGCTCGCAGAGCCAGGTGATCTCGTCGCGCCAGCTCCTTGAGGGGAAGTGGGAGGAAATGAAGCGGAAGTTCTCCGAAGGCCAGGTGCCGCTTCCCTCCTTCTGGGGTGGATTCCGGCTGGTGCCCGAGGAGGTTGAGTTTTGGCAGGGGAGAAAGAGCCGGCTCCACGACCGGTTTCGCTACCTTCGCGGCGCGGCGGGGGCGTGGCAGATCGACCGGCTCCAGCCTTGAGTCCACCCGCCTCGCAGGAGTGGGGAGGCTGGAGCACTGGTCAATCCGAGTCCAGCCCTGTGCAAGATACGGGAAGCAGAAACCGGGGTGTCTGACAAAGTTTATGCATGACGACACCATCAGGGGGCGGCGGGACGAGCGAGGGAGAGAGACTGAGCCCGCTGAACCGGGCGGTGCCGGGGACCCCGCTCCGGATCCGGCAGCTGACGGCTCCCCCTGAGGTGGCAAGCCGGCTGCGAGAGGTCGGGCTGTTCGAGGACCAGATTGTCCGCCTCATCTCGTCGCAGGCCTCGCTCATCTGCCAGGTGGCCAACACGCGTCTCGCCCTGAGCCGCGACCTGGCCGCCACCATCCATGTCATCCCGGCGGCGGTGGCCGTGGCGGGAATCCAGCACCTCGTCTCATGAAGCCCTTCGACTTCTCCGTCCGGCCTTTCATCATCATCTGGGAAACCACCCAGGCCTGCTCCCTCGTATGCCGCCATTGCCGCGCCTCGGCGGAGCTGCGGCGTCATCCGCTGGAACTTGGCACCGAGGAGGCGTTCCGCTTCATCGACCAGGTTGCAGCCTGCGAGCCGGCCCTGTTTGTTCTGACCGGGGGAGACCCTGTGCGCCGCACCGACCTCCTGGAGATCATCCGTTATGCCACGGGCAAAGGGCTGCGGGTTGGCCTCACCCCCAGCGCGACGCCGGAGCTCGTGCAGGTGGATTTCGCCGGGCTCAAGGCCGCCGGGGTAGCCCGCCTGGCGCTGAGTCTGGATGGGGCCTCCCGCGCGAGCCACGACACGTTCCGTGGGGTGCCCGGCACCTGGGATCTCACCCATGCCGCGATCGCCAAGGCGCGTGAGGCGGGGCTGCCGCTCCAGATCAACACCACCTTCACCCGGACGAACCTAGGGGAGTTCGACGCCTTCGTCTCGCTGCTGCGGGAGATTCGCCCCGAGCTCTGGAGCGTCTTCCAGCTCGTTCCCACGGGGCGGGGCAAGACGGGGGACCTGCTGAGCGCCGAGGAGATGGAGGAGCTCTTCCTCCGCCTGCAGCGGCTTGCCGCGGAGGCCCCCTTCGACATCAAGACCACCGAGGGACACCACTACCGGCGTGTCGTCGTCCAGCAGACCCGCAACACGGCCAGCCTGCAGCTCCGAAGCCCCCTCGGGATCAACGACGGAAAGGGGTTCCTCTTCGTCTCCCACATCGGCGAGATCTATCCGAGCGGGTTCCTTCCCCTGCGCACGGGCAATGTCCGGACCGACAACCTCCTCGCCGTCTACCGTGACAACCCGATCTTCCGGCAGCTCCGGGACTCGGAGGCCCTCGGCGGGAAATGCGGCCTTTGCGAGTTTCGGAAGCTCTGCGGCGGATCCCGCGCCCGGGCCTACGCCATGACCGGCGACTACATGGCCGAGGAGCCCCTCTGTCTCTACCAGCCCCGACGGGCGGGTGAACCTGATGCGTCAATTCCTGTGAACGCTCGGGCAAGAAGCGTTGAGCCTGTTGCTCCCTCCCCTGTTTCCATCCTTTGACATTGATATGACAAACATCACGAAACTCTACTGCGGTGTCTCCCAGCCGGCCGACGCTCTCCGTTATGGACAAGGCCACGGTGCCCCGAAGGCGGCCTCCGAACGGCGGCCCATTGTGGTGTGGAACATCACCCGTCGCTGCAACCTCAAGTGCATCCATTGCTATTCGGATTCCGAGGCACGCGAGTATCCCGGGGAGCTCACCTGGGACCAGTGCCGGGGGGTGATCGATGACCTGGCGGCCTACGGGGTCCCGGGCGTGCTTCTCTCCGGAGGGGAGCCGCTGATCCATCCCCGGTTCTTCGACATCGCCGGCTATGCGCGGTCCAAGGGGCTGCGGGTGACCCTTTCGACGAACGGAACCCTGATCGACCCCGAGGCGGCAACTCGGATCAAGAGCCTCGGGTTTGCCTACGTCGGCATCTCCCTCGACGGCATCGGTGCCACCCACGACCATTTCCGTGGCCGCGAAGGGTGCTTCGACAAGACGGTGCAGGCCTTCCGCCACTGCAAGGCGGTGGGACAGAAGGTGGGCCTCCGGCTGACCCTCTCCCGGAACAACATCGACGACATTGACCGGATCCTCGACTTCATCGAGGCGGAGAACATCGATCGCGTCTGCTTCTACCACCTCGTTTACAGCGGTCGCGGGAGCAAGATGGTCGACGTGACTCATCAGGACTCCCGGATTGCCCTCGACAAGATCATCGACCGCACGGCCGCCTGGGCGGCGTCGGGGCATCCGAAGGAGGTGCTGACGGTCGACCAGCCGGCGGACGGGGCCTATCTCTACCTGCGGCTCCTTCGCGACAATCCCTCCCGTGCCCAGGAGGTGCTCGA
>DMJJ01000169.1 GCA_003452185.1 Verrucomicrobiales bacterium
ATGAACTCCCCCACCCGACGGCACCGCACCCCGCGCCCCTCCCTCCTTGGCCTCGTCTGCCTCCTGCTCCTCCTGGTCCCCGGGGCGGCGAAGGGTCAGCTCTTTGAGAACCTGAAGTCCCTCTCCCAACGGCTCCCCGTCGGGGATCCCTCCATCCCCGACCCGGTCCGAGGACCGAAGGGGATCGCTGCGGCCGACTTCAATGGGGATGGGCTGGGCGACTTCGCCGTCAGCGACAAGAACGGGAGCATCACCCTCTACCTGAGTCGCGGGGAGGCGGGCTTCGCCCCTCCCATCTACCTGCAGGCCGGCGCGGGGGAACTCCGGGGAATCGTAGCCGGTGATTTCAATGGCGACGGCCGACCCGACATCGCGACGGCAGCCCCGTTCGAGGGGGTGGTGCATCTCTTCCTGAACGACGGCAACGGGAGCTTTCATGACCGACCCTTCTCCAGCTGGCTCGGGGGACGCGACCTCGCGACGGGGGATTTCGACGGGGATGGGCGACTGGACCTGGTGGTTGCAGGGCCGAAGATGGGGCTCGTCCAGTACCAGGGGCTCGGCGACGGGACGTTCGCCGTGGTGCGAAGCTTCCTGGAGTTGGATTCGGTCGCTTGCGGCGACTCGAGCGACTTTCCGCAGCCCGCCTATTTCCTCCAGAGCTTTCGCCTCCCCGGCCGGCGCATGGACTCGCTTGTCGCGGCCCACGGCGAGGGATGCGACCACCTCTGGGTCTTCACCCCGGGGGCGGACGGTGTGCTGGCAATCACCGGCGAGCTCAAGAACATCGATGTAAACGCCCTCGCCGTTGGAAACGTGCTCCACCCCATCGGGCAGGGCCCCCCCGAGCTCGTCACCGCGAGCCTCAACCTGGGATACCTCGAGGTCCGGCGCTTCGATCCGACCCTGGGGTCGTTCGAGCCCGCGGCCTCCCTCCAGATCCCGGTGGAGGGGGGACCCCGCTCCATCCGGCTTGTCGACTGGGACCGCGACGGATGGAACGACCTCGTGGTGGTGATCCGGTTTGTCGACAAGGTGACCCTCTTCCTCAACCAGGCTGGCACCCTGCACCCCGGGGCGAGCCTCGGGGTGGGACGTCTCCCCCGCGAGCTGGAGATCGCCGATTTCAACGGGGATGGATCCCCGGACCTGGCGATCGTCAACCGGTACTCGCTCGACGTGACGGTCATCGATGGATTCCCGGGCAAAGCGACGTTTGCAGCCCTCGACCAGGTCTATCCAGTGGATGGGACGGTCTCCGGCCTCGATGTCCGGGACTACAACAAGGATGGCTACAGCGACGTGGTGCAGCTGCACCTGGCCTCGGCCGAGCTGAGCGTCCGCCTCTCCGACACGAACGGCCTGCTCTCGCCCCCCACCTTCTTCCCGCTGGGGACCCACCCGACGGCCCAGGCGGTGTCGGATGTGAACAACGACGGGAAGCCGGACATCGTCGCTGTCGATCTTGGAGGGAGCATCTCGGTCCGGCTCGGCCTGGGGGACGGGGCCTTCGGGCCGGAGCAGGTCTACACCCTCCCGCCCCACCTCCGGGGCGGCCTGTTCGCCCTGGTGGCCGCGGATTTTGACAACGACGGAAACGTCGACCTCGCCGCGGGGTTCGTCGACTGCCGGCTGGTCTTCCTCAAGGGGCATGGCGATGGCACCTTCAGCGTGGCCGCGGACTACGACCATCCCCTCACCTTCACGTATGAGGCCCGGTCGATGGCGGCAGCCGACTTCGATGGCGACGGGGAACTGGACCTGGTCGGCGCCGGGCTCGACGGCCGGATCTCCGTCGTCGAGAACCGCGGCGACCTTCTCACAACTCACCAGCTCCGGATCCGCAATTTTGAGTCGCCCGGGCTCACCGAAATCCGGTCGATTCAGGTGCTCGATGAGAACCACGACGGGGACTGGGACCTGTTTGTCTCGGGGCCCAAGGGGTCGGCGATTTTCCTCGGCGGGCCAGGCCTGAGCTTCACCCTCAAGGAGGCGACCCGGTTCGATGCCGAGGGGGCGGGGACGACGACGGCCGTCGGGGATTTTGACGGCGATGGGAATCCGGATCTCGTGGTGGCGAACGCCGACTCGAAGACCCTGACCGTGTTCGTGCGCAAGGATGCCGCGGCGGAGTGGGAGCCGGCGCTGGTGGTGGGAGTCCCGAGCGCCACGTTCATCGCCACCGGGGATCTGGACGGGGATGGGAAACCGGACCTCGTCGGCACGGGGGATGTTCTCTGGACCGCGTTGAGCAGCCGGCGAAGCCGGATCGTGTCGCTCGAGGGGGGCGGGGGCGGAACCCATTCCCGGGAGTCGCACCCCGTGATCAACGAGCTCCTGGCCTCGAACGCCTCCCTGCCGGTGGCGGCGGATGGCGGACGGTTTTCGGACTGGGTCGAGATCTTCAACGGAGGGACCGGCCCCGAGGCCCTCGCGGGCTGGACCCTGCAGCTCGTCACCACGAATGCCGCTGGGAGCGCCGGCACCAACGCCTTCGTGCTCCCCGCGACAAGCGTGGTCACGTCGGGAGGCCATCTCCTGCTGGTGGCGGCGGACAAGAAACGCACCCCCCTCCACATGGGCTACACGCTCCCGGCGGAGGGGGGATGCCTCGAGCTGCTGAACCCCCAGGGGCAGCTGGTGGACCGGGTCGTGTACCCGGGGCAGTCGACCGACCAGTCCTACGGCCGGTTCCGGGATGGAAGCGCGGGCTGGGTGATGAACCCGTATCCAAGCCCCAACCGCGCGAACCAGGACAACGGGACGCTCGATCCGGAGGTGCGCTTCGACGGCATCGACCCGGAGTCGCTCCTCGCCGGCAAGGCACCCCGGTTCCGGGCCCACGGCCGGGATGACCTCGGGATCACCACGATGGCGCTGTTCTGGACACGCCTCGACATACCGGACGACGGGGAGCATCGGACGATCCTCTTCGACGACGGGATGCACAATGACGGGGCGACCCAGGACGGGACGTTCGTGGGGGCCTTTGACAAGCCGCTCCCCCCCGGAGCCCGAATCCAGTTCTACCTCGCCGCCACGGACCTCACGGACAAGACGATCTACCTTCCGGCGAAGCCGGAGCGGGAGCTCTCGGTGGTGGATCCAACCCTCTATACCCTGGCGGTCGGGGGAGAGCGCCCCACGCTGGAGATCTCCGAGGTCGTGTCGGACAACCAGGGGGGACTGAAGGATGAACTGGGAGGAACGCCTGACTGGGTGGAGATCCGGAACTACGGGCTCGAGCCGGTGAGCCTCGATGGGGTGCACCTGGGGCGGGCGCTTTTCGAGAAGCCGGGGGAGCGTTACAACTTTCCCAAAGGGTCGCGGATCGCCCCCGGCGAGCACCTGGTGGTGTTCTGTGACGCCCAGTCTCAGCAGTCCCAATGGCACGCACCATTCTCCCTGAGCTCGAAGGGGGATGGGCTCTTCCTCTCCGGGACGCGTGAGCCGGGGGGCGAAACAACGCTCATCGACGGGATCCGCTTCGACGCCCTGCCCGCCAACCAGTCGTGGGCGCGACTCGGAATCAACGGGGCATGGGGGCTCCATTCGCCCACCCCACGGGGGGACAACTGGCCGGGGCTTTGGGTCGGAAGCGTGCGGGGCGGGGTGCAGATCGCCCTCCAGACCGAGCCCGGAGCAGGATACGTGATTGAGTCAACCCAGACGCTCCAGCCCGGGATCTGGGCCCCCGTCGCGACGGTTGCCGGCGACGGCACCCAGCACATCCTCCCGGCCCCTGCGGACGCGATGCGGTTCTACCGCGTCCGCACGCGATAGCCGCACCGCAGGCCCTGACGGCAACCCCCTCACCCTCGGCGCGCCCGCCTCCCTACGGCCCGCGGGGACCGGGGAAGGGGGGGGCGGCGGCCCCAGGCCCCGGGGTGCACGATCCCTCATCTCCCGGCGTGCAACCGGGGGGGCCTCTCCGGTAGCCTGCGTCGAATGGATCCGGGCAAGAAACTCTTCCTCCTCGACGGCATGGCGCTCGCCTACCGGGCGCACTTCGCCTTCATGCAGCGTCCGATCCGCACCTCCCAGGGGGTGAACACCTCGGCTCTCTACGGGTTCACCCTCGCCCTGCTCGACCTGGTGGACCGCGAAAAGCCGACCCACCTCGCAGTGGCGTTCGACACCCAGGCCCCCACCGCACGCCACCGGGAGTATCCCGATTACAAAGCCCAGCGCGAGGCGATGCCGGAGGACCTGGTGGTGGCGATCCCGAACATCCACCGCCTCTGCTCCGCGCTGCAGGTGCCGGTGCTGAAACTCGATGGATACGAGGCGGACGACATCATCGGAACCGTCGTCCGCAAGGCGTCGCAGGCCGGGTTCACCAGCTACATGGTGACGCCGGACAAGGATTTCAGCCAGCTGGTGGACGAGAAAACGTTCCTCTACAAGCCGGGCCGAGGAGGGGAAAACCCCGAGGTCCTCGGGGTGGCGGAGATTCGGGCGAAGTGGGGGGTCGAACGCCCCGAGCAGGTGATCGACATCCTCGGGCTCTGGGGAGATGCCTCGGACAACATCCCGGGAGTGCCGGGCATCGGGGAAAAGACCGCCTCAAAACTCATCGCCCAATACGGGGATCTCGAGATACTCCTCTCCCGGACGGGCGAGCTGAAGGGGAAGCTCAAGGAAAGCCTTGAAACACACGCCGCGCAGGGAAGGCTCTCACGTCGGCTGGCGACGATCGACCTCGCGGTCCCGATCGAGATCGATCTCGAGTCGCTGCGTCGACGGGGTGTCGACACCGTGGCCCTGAAGGAGTTCTTTGTGGAGTTTGAGTTCAACTCGCTCGGGCGGCGGGTCTTTGGCGAGGAGTTCAAGGCAGGCCGTGGCTTCGTCCCCCCCGCCGGCACGGCAACGCCGCCAGCGAAGCGACCCCCTCCGGCAGCCTCCGCACCCGGGGAGCTGCAGCTCTTCGACACCCCCCTGGCCGCGCCGGCATCCGAGACAGGGGAGGCGGAGGCGGCGGCGGCGGCGGCGGACGGCGAGCCCGCCCCCTCCGAGCCCCAGCCGACGGGGACGAGTCTTCGCACCGTGGCGACCACGCCCCATGAGTACGGGGTCGCGGCAACACCCGCCGAGCGCGCCACGCTCATCGCGGAGCTTTCCGCCCTGACCTCCTTCTGCTTCGACACCGAGACCACGGGGCTTGACCCGAAGGAGGCGGCGCTCGTGGGGATGTCGTTTTCCTGGAAGGGGGGCACCGGCTGGTATGTCCCGGTACCGCCCGACCCGGGGGCCGCAGCGGGGGTGCTCGACGAGTTCCGGGGGGTGCTGGGCAACCCCGCCATCGAGAAGGTGGGGCACAACCTGAAGTTCGACCTGAGCGTCTTGCGATGGAACGGGGTCGAGGTCGGAGGCCCGCTCTTTGACACCATGATCGCCCACGCGCTCGTGGAGCCCGAGATGCGGCATGGGATGGATTACCTCTCCGAGGCCTACCTCGGCTACACCCCGGTGCCGATCACCCGTCTCATCGGCGAGAAGGAGGAGATCAACATGCGGGACGTCCCGCTTGACCAGATCGCGGAGTACGCAGCCGAGGACGCGGACGTGACCTGGCAGCTTCGCGGGATCCTGGAGCCGAAGCTCCGGGAGCAGGGCCTGGAGCGGGTGTTCCATGAGATGGAGTCCCCGCTCATCCGGGTTCTGATCGACATGGAGTACGAGGGGATCCGGGTTGAGGCTGCAGCGCTCTTTGAGTTCGCCGCCCAGCTCGGCCGCGAGATTGCATCGAACGAGAAGGCGATCCGGGAGCTGGCGGGGGTGGAGTTCAATCTCAACTCGCCCAAGCAGCTCGGGGAGGTTCTCTTTGAGCGGCTCCGGATCCTGGAGAAGCCAAAGAAGACCAAGACCGGGCAGTATGCGACCAACGAGCAGGTGCTGCAGGACCTGGCTCCGCGGCACGAGATCGTGCGTCGCATCCTGGAGCACCGCACCGCGACGAAGCTCAAGAACACCTACGCCGACACCCTCCCGTCGTCGATTTTTCCGCGGACCGGACGGATCCACACCACCTACCAGCAGGTCCTGGCGAGCACCGGCCGGCTGAGCTCTCAGAACCCCAACCTCCAGAACATTCCCATCCGGACCGAGATGGGCCAGGAGATCCGGCGCGCGTTCGTGGCCCGCGGGCCGGGCTACGCCCTGCTCTCGGCGGACTACTCCCAGATCGAGCTCCGGATCATCGCCGCCCTGAGCCGCGACCCCGGGATGCTGGAGGCATTCGCCTCCGGCCTCGACATCCATACCGCGACGGCGGCCCGGGTGTACGGGGTGATGCCCGCCCTTGTGAGCGACGAGATGCGCCGGAACGCCAAGATGGTCAACTTCGGGATCGCCTACGGGATCTCGGCCTTCGGCCTGGCCCAGCGACTCGGGATCCCGCGTGCTGAGGCGGCGGGGATCATCGACTCCTACTTCCAGCAGTATCCCGGGATTCGCGAGCACATCGACAAGACCCTCACCTTTGCCCGGGAGCACGGATACGTGGAGACCGTCATGGGGCGGAGGCGGTATCTTCCCGATGTCCGTTCTGCCAACGCCGCGGTCCGGGGTGCAGCCGAGCGCAACGCCATCAACATGCCGATCCAGGGGACTGCGGCCGACATGATCAAGATGGCGATGGTGCGGATCCAGTCCGAGCTGCGGCGGCGGGGGCTCAAGACCCGGATGGCGCTTCAGATCCATGACGAGCTGGTGTTTGATCTCCTGCTCTCCGAGGAGGCGGAGGTCCGTCAGGTGGTGGAGGAGGGGATGCGGACGGCGCTCCCGCTCGAGGTCCCGATCGTCGTCGAGATGGGCGTCGCCGCCAACTGGCTCGAAGCTCACTAAACCGCCAGGGTGGGGAACGTTCAACCGCCAAGGGGACCTAAGGAACGCCATGTTCCGGAGAGACCTGAGGAATGGATCCGAAGAAAAAGTCAGCACT
>DMJJ01000196.1 GCA_003452185.1 Verrucomicrobiales bacterium
CACCAGCAGGACTTTGTGGGCAGCCGCCAGATCCTGGCCCGCCCCGATCGCCAGCTGCAGGTCGACCCGTCGTACGGGATTGGAGGTATAGTTGGTGATCGTCGTGTTCATGATCGAGCTGTTGGGCACGATGATCTTCTTGTTGTCGGCAGTGTGCAGCGTGGTGGAGAAGATCTGCACCTCCTCGACCGTCCCCTCGATCCCGGCCCCGTTGATGACATCCCCTTTCCGGAACGGGCGGAAGGTGACAATCAGGAACCCGGCCGCGAAGTTCGAGAGGCCTCCCTGAAGCGCGAGCCCGATTGCCAGGCCGGCCGCTGCGACGACCGCGGCGAAGGTCTTGGTGTCGATCCCCACCTGCTCCAGGGCGGTGATCACCACGAAGGTCATGACGGCCGCGTGGCCCAGGTTCCCGACGAAGTCCGTGACCGTCTGGTCGATGTTGCGCTTCACGAGCAGGCGCCGGACGAGGTTGCGAATCACCCCGGCCGCCATGTAGCCAACGCTCAGGACAACCAGGGCTGCGACCACCTTGAGCCCCCACGCGATGACGACGCTCGGGAGGCCGGTGGCCTGCTCAAAGCGTTCCGCGATCGTGAGCGCGAGCTTCGGCGCGACGGGAGTCGGGGCCGGGTTGGGGGCGGGAGCCGCGGCAGCCTGGGCGAGGAAAAGCGGGAGATACGAGGTCATGGAATCTTGGGCGTCAGTTACGTTTCGTCAAATCTTCCCGCCACCGTTCGCAGGCTCAAGTCGAAAGTGGACCCCTCCCAAGGTCCCCGGGGCGCACGTGATCAGCGGGAGCGGGCACGCCGCCAACTGGGAGAACCCGGGGGAATTCAACAGGCGTGGCCTGGGGTTTCTCCTCCAGCACCCATGACCCCTGACTGCTTCCAGCAGCCGGCGTTGCCGTCGTCTCACCCGGCCGGGGTGAATCCGATCACGACGTCGAACTTCGCCGCCAATTCGCCGGCCTTCGCCCCCTTGAGCGGGAGGAAGTCCACCGTGACGGAGTTTCTCTTCCTCTCGTCTCCGATCTCCTTCCAGATGCCATCCTTCTCGTTCCCGGGATGCCCCTTGATGTAGCACTGGGTCGTCAGCAGCTCCTTCCCCGCACGCTTGATCTTGTAATGGATGTGGGGGGTGCGGCCCGGATACGACACCGGCTTGATGGTGCGGAACAGGTATTCCCCGGAGGAGCCCGTGATGAACCGGCCGAAGCCCTGGAAGTTCTTGTCCTGCCTCGCCTTGTTGGTGTCCTTGCTGTGCAGGTAGGCGCCTGTGGCGTCACATTGCCAGATCTCGACGAGGGCGTTGCGAATCGGAGCCCCCTTCGTGTCGAGGATCCGACCGCTCAGGTAGGTAACCTCGCCGACCGCAGGGGTGATGCTGTTGTTGATCACCAGCAGATCGTTGTCGGTGTCCAAAGGCAGGTGATCCGGATAAAACGGGCCTTCGGTTTGGGCCGGAGTCTGAATCAGGCGGTCTGCAAACGCGCCGGGTGCGGACAGGATGGCGGTCCCGAGGCCAAGTCGCGTGAGAAACTGCCTGCGGCTGCCCGAAATTCCTGCCAGGCCGGAGTCAGGGGTGAGCGGATGGAGATTAGAAAGTTTCATGTGATCCTGCAATTGGTGTGATGGGGCTATATAGGAGGTTCCCCCGTTCCGGGGCAAGGTGAAACGCTTGGAATCGGGGGCTCCACCCACTGCCGGGAGAAGTCTTGGCGTTGTCCACGGAGGGAGTCGCCGATGGATCTCATGGCGAGGTGGGTTGGCTCCTGTTGAAAGCCACCCTTTGAAGCAACGGAGCTGTTCCAGCACCCCGGCGTGCGGAGCCCCGGAAACCGCCGCCGGTCCGCCCGTTCAGGGCCCCTTCCGCTAATTCTAGGGATTTGCATCCCGGCTTTCCGCACCGATTCCCTAGTTCCAGCGATTGTCGGGAATTGCGGGCCTGATAGGAAGGGGGGGGAGGTGTTTTATGTCCAAGGAAAAGAAATCATCAAAGAGTATGGGCTTCGGGGATTCGCAGATCATCCATCCGGAGAATCTTGAGCGGGACCTGCGCATTCAACGGATGGTGGACGAGCTCCAGGAGTTGGCCGGAGGACGGCTGATCATGGGGCACTCGGCATCGTGTCCGCCGGAGATCATGGAGGCGTTCCTCCAGGAGGTCCTCGCATTCGAGCGCGAGGAGGCTCGACGAAGGGAGTTCCCGAGGTAGGCGGACCCCCCTCCGAGGGTTCGCGGGCGGCCTTGGGCCCGTGGGTGGGGACCCGGCGGAGGGCGACCCACTCAGCCGGGCAGGGGAGGGAGCGGGCGCTTCGTCTTGGAGACGAGGCGAATCCCCCCGATTCGCATCCGCTTGTCGACCGCCTTGCACATGTCGTACAGGGTGAGGGCGGCCACGCTCACCGCGGTCAGGGCTTCCATCTCCACTCCGGTCACGGCGGCAATTCTCGCGGTCCCCCGGATCTCAATCCGGTCCAGCGAGGGGGGAATCCGGAGCTCCACCTCGCAGTGAGTGATGGGCAGGGGGTGACAGAGCGGGATGAGCTCGCCGGTCCGCTTGGCGGCCAGGATCCCTGCCAGGCGCGCGGTCGCCAGGACATTGCCCTTGGCGATCTTGTCCGCCATGACGAGCTGGAGCGTCGCCCGTGCCATCCGGATGTGGCCCTCGGCCACGGCCTCACGAAGCACGACCCGCTTTTCGGTGACGTCGACCATGGCCGCCTCCCCCGAGGCAGCCACATGGGTCAGGCGGGCCTTGGGCTTGGCCCCGGGCCGGGTGTTGGGGTTGGAACCGCGGAGAGGCTGTCGCGCCATAGTTTGATGACCTGAAGGCCCTGGGCTCGAAGGTCGCCCCGGATTTTGACGTGTTTTGGGATGTAATCGGGCGAGGTCCCGAGGAGGTCGGTGGTGACGAGGATCTGGCCGTCGCATCCCTGCCCGGAGCCGATCCCAATGGTGGGGATCCCGACGCGGGTCGTCATCTCGCGGGCTACCGCGGGGCTGACCAGCTCAAGCACCACGGCGGTTGCGCCGGCCCCGGCGAGCGAGACGATGTCTGCCAGGAGTTGCTGGTGCTCTGCCTCGACCTTCCCCTTGATGTGGTATCCCCCCTCCTCGTGGACGCTCTGGGGAAGCATCCCGAGGTGGCCGACGAACGGGATCCCTGCCTGGAGGATGGCCCGAACCTGGGGGAGGATCTCCGTTCCCCCCTCCGCCTTGACCCCCTCGGCCCCCGCGGCCATGAGGCGCCGCGCGTTCTCGAGGGCCAGGTCCACCGAGTCGTAGCTGTGGTACGGCAGGTCGGCGATCACCAGTCCGCGAGGGCGCGCCCGGGCCACGGCCCGCACATGGTGCTCCATGTCGGCCATCGTCACGTGGGTGGTGTCCGGATATCCCAGCACGACCATGCCGAGGGAATCGCCGACGAGGATCAGCGGGACACCGGCCTCGTCCAACAGGCGGGCCATGGGGAAGTCGTAGGCGGTCAGGGCGGCGATCGGCTCGCGTCCCTTCATTCCCTTGAGAATCCCGGGGGTGATCTTGTTCTCCGGCACCCTGTAAAAACAGCAGGTGGCCGCCGGGGGCACAAGCGAGAAACGCGGGGAGGGGAAGACTGGCTGTCCGGCATGGATTCGAACCATGACAAAAGCCTCCAAAGGGCCTTGTGCTACCGTTACACCACCGGACAGACGGTGTTAAGGTACCGCCCCTCCCCCCGGGAGCCAACAAAAAAGGCGGCCTCCCGCGGAGGCCGCCTTTGTGGTCAAGCCCGGCCCGTGCCGGGCGGGGGACCTAGACAGTGTAGGTGGTCGAGGAGACCTGGCCGCCGCGGCCGGTCCAGTTGGTGTGGAAGAACTCCCCACGGGGCTTGTCAACCCGCTCGTAGGTGTGGGCCCCGAAGTAATCGCGCTGCGCCTGGAGCAGGTTCGCAGGGAGGACCGCCGACCGATACTGGTCGTAGAAGGCGAGGGCGGTGCTGAACGCCGGGACCGGAATCCCCTTCTTCGCAGCGGTGGCGACAACGTTCCGCCACCCCTTCTGGCAGCGCTTGATCTCGCCGCGGAAGTAATCGTCGAGCATCAGGTTCATCAGCTTCGGGTTGTTGTCGTACGCCTCCTTGATCTTCCCGAGGAAGCGGGAGCGGATGATGCAGCCGCCGCGCCACATGAGGGCGATGCCGCCATAGTTCAGGTTCCACTTGTACTCGGCCGCCGCCGCCCGCATGAGCATGTAGCCCTGGGCGTAGCTCACGATCTTCGAGGCATACAGGGCATCCCGGATGTCGTTGATCAGCTTGGCGCGGTCGCCCGAGATCTTGGGACGGGGCCCCTTGAGCTTGCGCGCGGCCTTGACGCGCTCTTCCTTGAGGGCGGAGACGCAGCGGGAGTAGACCGCCTCGGCGATGAGGGTGATCGGGATCCCGAGGTCCTGGGAGTTGACCACGGTCCACTTGCCGGTCCCCTTCTGCCCGGCGGTGTCGAGGATCTTCTCCACGAGCGGGCCGCCGTCGGCATCCTTCACCCCGAGGATGTCGCGTGTGATCTCGATGAGGTAGCTGTCGAGGTCGCCGGTGTTCCACTCGGCAAAGACCTTGTGGAGCTCCTCGGCCGTCAGGCCCAGGCCGGTCTTGAGAAGGTTGTAGGCCTCGCAGATGAGCTGCATGTCGCCATACTCAATGCCGTTGTGCACCATCTTCACGTAGTGCCCGGCTCCCTGCTCGCCGACCCAGTCGCAGCAGGGGGCGCCCCCTTCGACCTTGGCCGAGACGGCCTGGAAAACCCCCTTCACGTGGGGCCACGCGGCGGGGGAGCCGCCCGGCATGATTGAGGGGCCACGGCGTGCCCCTTCCTCTCCGCCGGAGACCCCGGTGCCGATGTACAGGAGCCCCTTCGACTCGACGTACTTGACCCGGCGATTGGTGTCGTCAAAGAGGGAGTTGCCGCCATCGATGATGATGTCCCCCGGCTCGAGATGGGGGATGAGCTGCTCGATGAACTCGTCGACCGCCGCACCGGCCTTCACCAGCATCATGACGCGGCGGGGCCGCTTCAGCTTGCTCACCATGTCCTGGATGGAGTGGGCCCCGATGACCTTCGTCCCCTTTGCCTCGCGGGCCAGGAACTCGTCGACCTTGGCCACGGTGCGGTTGTACGCCACGACGGTGTAGCCGTGGTCGTTCATGTTGAGGATGAGGTTCTGGCCCATGACGGCCAGGCCGATCAGCGCGATATCACCTGTAGGTTCCATGTAAATTGTGTGTAAAACGAAGAGTCGGGGCACGATACCGGGTTGCCGGGGGGGTGCCAGTAGATTTTTGAGGGGTCACCAAAAGCTTTGATTGCCCCGACGGGCCTGATAGGGAACCGGGCATGCCTTCTCCCTCCCTGCCGCCGTCGGCCGCCCCTCGGGGCCCACAGGCCCGGATTGCCGCCGTGGACGTGTTCCGCGGGATGACCATCGCCTTCATGATCATCGTCAACACCCCCGGGAGCGGGCGGGTCTCCTGGGGCCCGCTCCGGCACGCTGCCTGGCACGGGTTCACCCCAACCGACCTCGTCTTCCCCTCGTTCCTGTTCATCATCGGGGTCTCAGCATTCTTCTCCCTTCGCCGATTTGGACCGGTCCCGGGCAGGGAGGCCTGGGTGCGGATCTGGCGGCGGACGGCGATCCTCTTCGGGATCGGGATGCTGATGTGGTATGTGCCGGGACTGGTCGCCTCCCTCATCCAGATGAAACCCGGGGCATTCCTTCAGGAGTTCCTGCACAAGGTCCGGGTGTTGGGAGTGCTCCAACGGCTTGCCCTCTGCTACGGGATCGGCTCGACCCTCGCGCTCCTGCTCTCGCGACGCTCCCTGGTCCTGGTGAGCGCAGGCCTTCTCCTCACCTACTGGGGCTTGATGGCGGCGTTCGGGACCGGGGCCGATCCGTACGGGCTCCAGACCAACGCCGCCCTCCGGCTCGACCTGGCGTTGTTCGGGCCTGACCACCTCTATCACGGGGAATCGGTGGACGGGGCGCCCTACGCCTTTGATCCCGAGGGGCTGCTGAGCACGTTGCCCGCCTTGGTGACCTTCATCCTGGGGTATCTCTCGGGGCGGTTCCTCCACGAGACCCAGGATCGGCGGATCGCCCTGAGCGGGCTTTTCCCGGCGGCGCTCCTGCTCGTGGCGGGCGGGTTCCTCTGGAGCTACTGGCTCGGGTTTCCAATCAACAAGAAGATCTGGACCAGCTCCTACACCCTCTATGTCGGGGGGCTCTCGATGCTCCTGCTCGCGATGACCCCCTGGATCGTCGATGTTCGCGGGTGGCGCCGCGGGGTGGCGTTTTTCGAGATCTTCGGCCGCAACCCCCTTCTGGCGTACGTGGTGTCCGAGATGGGGGAGGTGATCCTGGGCGACTGGGTGAAGGGGGGCGGCGGGCTCTCGGGACATGAGTGGCTGTATCAGCGGCTCTGCGTCCCGGTCGGAGGGGACACGGGCCTCGGGTCGTTCCTTTTCTCGGTGGGGTTCTGCCTGGCGGTCTGGGTCTTCTCCTGGGCTGCCTCCCGCAAGGGGTGGATCCTCAAGGTGTAGCCTCGCGTAACCGAGGAACTCTCGGAATGGAAACCGTCGTCCTCTAGACGCGCCTCTTGTTCCCCTACCGCTGCCTCACCCACTTCCAATCACACCTGGCGCGGATGGGGCAAACTCTCTGTGGCCCTCCGGTGGGGGCTTTGCTAGGGTGCCGACGTGAGTTTCGTCCAAGAGTTCGATTCGCTGCCGTTTGAGGACTGGCTTCGCCGGGCCGAGGGGGCGACGTCGCGCGGGGTCGAGGAGGCCCTGGGCCGGGCCGAGCTTTCGATGGCTGATTTCGCGACCCTGCTGTCACCCGCGGCAGCGGGGAGCCTGGAGCGCCTCGGCCGGCGGTCGCAGCAGTTGACCCGGCAGCGGTTCGGACGGGTGATCCGGCTGTTTGCCCCCCTTTACCTCTCCAACGAGTGCATCAACAACTGCCAGTACTGCGGGTTCTCACGCGATAACCCGATCCTCCGGGTCACCCTGAGCCTCGAGGACGTGCGCCGGGAGGCGGTGGCCCTGGCAGGGCAGGGGTTCCGCAACGTGCTGTTGGTGGCGGGGGAGCATCCAAAGTTCGTTTCCGGCGGGTATCTTGCCGAGTCGGTGCGGGCGCTGCGCGAGCATGTCCCCGGGATCTCCCTGGAGGTCGGGCCGATGGAGGCCGCCGAGTACGAGCCGATGGTGGCCGCGGGGGCCGAGGGGTTGGTCGTGTACCAGGAGACCTACGACCGGGCGGTGTACGAGCGGATGCACACGGCGGGGCCGAAGCGGGATTTCAACTGGAGGCTTGAGACCCCCGAGCGTGCGTACGCCGCGGGGTTCCGGCGTCTTGGGATCGGGGCTTTGTACGGGCTTGCTGACTGGCGACGGGAGGCGCTGAGCGTCGCCGCCCACGCCCGCTACCTCCTCAAGAATTGCTGGAAGTCGCAGGTCACCCTCTCGCTTCCGAGGCTCCGCCCCTGCGCCGGGGAGTTTCAGCCCCTGACCGCCCTGAGCGACCGGGAACTGGTGCAGCTCCTGTGCGCCTTCCGGCTCCTGTTGCCCGATGTCGGCCTGGTGCTCTCGACCCGGGAGCCCGCCCGGTTGAGGGACGGCCTGATTCCCCTTGGGGTCACGCTGATGAGCGCGGGGAGCCACACCGAGCCGGGGGGATACACCGGGGCGGGGAAGGATCGGATCCACTACACCGAGAAGGGTCGCGTGGTGGAGTTGGCCGCCGGGGCGAGCGAATGGGCCGGGGATGCGGGCCGCGCCACCGGGGCGACGGGCCAGTTCGAGATCGCGGACGAACGTCCGCCCGCCGAGGTGGCCGAGCGGCTGCGAAGCCTCGGGTATGAGCCGGTCTGGAAGGACTGGGAGCTGGTCTCCTGAGCGGCCGGGGACGGGCCGCCCCCCCCCGGGGGGGGCTCAAAATCACCCTTCACCATTGTCCTGCCCCGCCAGTTTGGTAAGGTCCCCCTCTTTCTCTGTGGATATCGCAAGCGAAATTCGGAAGCGGCGCACGTTCGCCATCATCTCCCACCCGGATGCGGGCAAGACCACGCTCACGGAAAAGCTCCTGCTCTACGGCGGGGCGGTGCAGCTGGCGGGCTCGGTCACAGCCCGCAAGAACCAGAGGGCGACGACCAGCGACTGGATGGAGCTCGAGCGGAAGCGCGGCATCTCGATCAGCTCGACCGTGCTGCAGTTCGACTACGACGGCTACCGGATCAACCTCCTCGACACCCCGGGGCACAAGGATTTCTCGGAGGACACCTACCGGGTGCTGACCGCCGTCGATGCCGTGGTGATGGTGATCGACTCCGCCAAGGGGATCGAGGCGCAGACGCGGAAGCTTTTCGAGGTCTGCCGCCAGCGTGGGGTGCCGATCTTCACGTTCATGAACAAGTGCGACCGGCCGACGCGCGAGCCCCTCTCGCTGCTCGACGAGCTCGAGCGGGTGCTCGGCATCGGGGCCTTCCCGGTCAACTGGCCAATCGGCAACGGGTTTGAGTTTCAGGGGGTGTATGACCGCAGGTCGAGGCAGGTGTATCTCTTCGAGCGAACCGTGGGGGGCCAGTACCGGGCCCCGGTCGAGGTGGGGGGGCTTTCCGACCCGGTGATCCGGGATCGGCTGAGCGACGAGACGTTCGCCAAGGTGTCGGAGGAGCTCGAGATGCTCGACTTAGCGGGAGAGAGCTTTGACGAGGAAGCCGTGCTGGCGGGGAAGACCACGCCGGTGTTCTTCGGGAGCGGCGTGAACAACTTTGGCGTGCAGCTGCTGCTCGACGGGTTTCTGCGCCATTCCCCGCCCCCCCGCCCCCGGGTGATGGCGGGGACTCCGGTCGAGCCGGAGCGGCCCGACTTCTCGGGGTTCATTTTCAAGATCCAGGCGAACATGGATCCTCGGCACCGTGACCGGATCGCGTTCCTGCGGGTCTGCTCCGGCAAGTTCGAGCGGGACATGACCGTGGTTCACCCCCGCAGCGGCAGGAAGGTGCGGCTCTCGAGCTCTCACAAGCTCTTCGGCAACGAGCGCGAGACCGTGGACGAGGCGTTTCCGGGGGACATCATCGGCCTGGTCGGACTCTCCGACTTCGGGATCGGGGACACCCTCACCACCGACCCCGGGATCATGTACCGGGAGATCCCCCGGTTCACTCCCGAGGCGTTTGCCTATCTCCACAACCCCAACACGGCGAAGTTCAAGCAGTTCCGCCAGGGCCTCGACCAGTTGCTCCAGGAGGGGGTGGTGCAGGTGCTGCACCTCCGGAACTCCGTCGTGAAGGTGCCGCTCCTGGCCGCGGTCGGCCCCCTCCAGTTCGAGGTGGTGCAGTTCCGGCTGGAGAGCGAGTACGGGGCGGCCTCCCGGCTCGAGCCCGCGACCTGGAACGTGGTTCGCTGGCTGCCGAAGGGAATGACCGACGATGACCTCGATGCCCTGACTCTCCCGACGGGGACTGCGGTCGCCTACGACATGGGGCAGAACCCGGTGCTGCTCTTCTCGAACGATTGGGCGGCGGGGTATTTCAGCCAGACCAACCCGAAGATTCCTCTCGATTCGCTTCCCCCCGACCGTGTCGGAATGGGGTGAGGCAGGGTCACGGCTGCTTGAGGGGGGGGGCTGGCTGGGAGGAGGCCACCCACCGGGCCAGGGTGGCTTGGAGGTCGGGGAATTTCACCGGCTTGGAGAGGTAGTCATCCATGCCGGCTTCCAGGCACTTCTCACGGTCCCCCGCCATAGCGTTGGCGGTCAGGGCGATGATGGGAAGCCGCCCCCCGGTGGCACGTTCCCGGAGGCGAATCGCGTGGGTTGCCTCGAACCCATCCATCTCCGGCATGTCGCAGTCCATCAGGATGGCGATGCAGCCGTCGGCGGCCGACTTCTCCACCGCCTCGCGCCCGTTGACGGCGGTTTCGACGCGGAAGCCGCATTTTTCGACCAGGCGGCGGGCCAAGGCTCGGTTGGTGGAGTTGTCCTCGGCAAGGATCACCGTCAGGGCGTCTGACGGGGCCGAGGGATCGAGCCTGGGGGCGGGGGGCGTTGGCGATGTCGGGGTGGCCGCCCGGGACGGCGGCGGGAGGGCGCACGCGTTTCGCTGGATGGCGGTCGCGGTCGCGAGGGGGATCGAAAACCAGAACGTGGATCCACGACCCGGGGCGCTGGTGCATCCAACCCGGCCGTTCATTAGCGTGATCAGCTGCTTGCTGATGGCGAGTCCGAGCCCTGTTCCTCCGAACCGACGCGTAGTCGAGGAGTCGAGTTGCGTGAACTTCTGGAAGAGGAGACGCTGTTTCTCCTCCGAGATTCCGATTCCGGTGTCGAGGACCGAGATCCGGAGATGCTGCCGCGAGTCGTGGGGATCCCCCCCGGGCGGCGGCCCACACTCCATCTCCACGGTCACCCCGCCCGTCTCGGTGAACTTGATCGCATTCCCGACGAGGTTTGTGACCACCTGGCGGACGCGCGCCGGGTCCCCAACCACCTGGCCCGGCTGGTTGGCGGCGAGCTTCAGGGTGAGGTGAAGGCCTTTTTCCGCCGCCTTGGGGGTCAGAAGCCCCACGACCTCCTGAACCACGGGGAGCACGTCGAACGGGGCGCAGTTCAAGGTCAGCTTCCCCGCCTCCACCTTGGAAAAATCCAGGATGTCATCGATGATCGAAAGAAGGGCATCCCCCGACTGCCGGATGATCCCGGTGAACTCCCGCTGCTCGGGGTTGAGCGGTGTGTCGGAGAGCAGTTGGACGAAGCCCAGAATCCCGTTCATGGGGGTGCGGATTTCGTGGCTCATCGTGGCCAGGAACTCGCTCTTGGCCTTGTTGGCAGCCTGGGCCTCCTCGGCGAGCTTCTCCGCCTGGAGAAGGGATTGATGGAGCCGCGCGTTCGCCTCCTCGATCGCCCGGGCCGCATCCTGCAGCCGGGTTTCCGCCTGTTTGCGGTCGGAGATGTCGCGCATGAACGCGCTGAACCCGGTGCCGGCGTTCGTCGAGACGGGGTTGACGGAGAGTTCCATGGGGAACCGATCCCCATTGCGCCGCTGGCCCGTGACCTCGATCCGCTTTCCGAGGATGGTTCCAATCCCGGTGCGACGAAACGCCTCGATGCCGGCCAGGTGCGCCGCCCGCATTTCGGGCGGGACGATCAGCTCGCTCACCGGCCGGCCCATCGCCTCGGAGGCCTGCCAGCCAAAAATCCGCTCCGCCTGAATGTTCCATCCCAGGACCACCCCGTGGGCGTCCACGGTCACCACGCCGTCCAGGGCGGTGTCGACAATCAGCCGGATGTGGGCTTCGCTAGCCTGGAGAGCGATCAATGCCGCCTGGCGATCAATAAACAGGCCGAGCTTTTCGGCGATGCTCTCGAGCGCCTCCAGGGTGGCGTCATCCAGGGCCTGCCGCGCGAAAAGGGCCACCACCCCGACAAGCCGATCCCCGCTCAGGAGCGGGTACCCCGCAAAGGCCTTCATCCCCTCCCGTCGCGCCCATTGCGGGTCGCCGATCCGGGGGTCGTTCTCCACCTCGTTGGTCAGGTGGGGTCGGCGTTCAGAGGCGATGAGCCCGATCTTGTAACTCCCCACGGGGACCCGTGCGTGGCCGCCGTTGATATGGGTGTACAGCCCGGCACTGGCCTGGAGTTCAAGGACACCCCCGGTGGCATCCAGGGTCCAGATCCGGGCGAATGCGGCATCCAGATGCGAGATGATGAGTCGCATGCACTCCTCGAGCCGGGGACGGAACTCCCCCTCCGAGGCGATCGCCGCGCTGATGCTCGAGGCCAGGTGGGCGAGCTTCATCTGGCGCTCCAGCTCCCGGGTTCGCTCCGACACCAGCTGCTCCACCCGTGCGCCCCGTCCCGTGATCACCAGAAGGAAGCTCACCAGCAGGCAGGAGGCCACGAGCGACAGCCCCTCGAGTGCGCGGCAGAGCCTGGGGGGATGGCGCCCGAGATAGGCCTCGGTCGGGTAGAGGCGGAGGCTCCACTCCCGGTCGCCCACGGGAAGGGTTGTCACGAGCTTCAGGTCATCGTCGGCATGAAGCGCAATCGTGTCCCCGGAGTCGTACAGAATCCGGGCCGAGGCGGCGGCGGTGGGATCCTCGATCAGCAGGTCAAAGTCCCCCTGGCGATCCGGGGGGATCGAGAGATGGATCAGGTCGTGGACCCGGATCACCGCAAGGGTGAGCCCCCGCAGCCGTTCCCACCGCGCCTCGGCTGTCGGAGGGAGGGCGTCCCCCTCGTACAGGGGAACAAATGCCAGGACGCCCGCCGAGTTGGTCTGGAACTGGATGAGGTTCACCCGGCCTGTGACCGCCAGCCGCCCAGTCTCGGCGGCGCGTCGGAGCGTGCCAAGCCGGACCGGCTCCGAGCCCAGGTCAAAGCCGATCGCCGCACCGTTCCCCTCGGGCG
Source organism: Verrucomicrobiales bacterium (assembly GCA_003452185.1). GTDB lineage: Bacteria > Verrucomicrobiota > Verrucomicrobiia > Limisphaerales > UBA11320 > UBA11320. The sequence goes on from DMJJ01000196.1 coordinate 12,444, forward strand.
GGTCCACTGACTCCACCGGAAAGTAGAGGGGGCGATCCGCTGCGCGAACGAGTCGCCCCGAAGCATCCCGCTCGGTGATGACCACCGGCCGCTGGCCCGGGGGGGAGTGGGAGGCCTCCCAAGCCCCTCGATCCCGCCCGCGCACCCGCCCGACCCACTCGATGGCGAGGGTGCCCGGGTCACTCCCGACCCGGGCGCTGGCCAGGTTCGTGAAGCCTCGGGGATCGGAGGTCCCGTCGCCGACAGCCAGGGCCCTCAGTTCACCCGGGATCTCGAGCGCGTGGCTCAGCCGGTTGCGAAGCCCTTCCCGCAGGAGTGTTGCATCCATGCTGAATGCCAGCTCCCGTTCCCGCCGCTCGGCGTTGGCCGCGACGGCCAGCGCCACCCCCAGGGCACCCAGCAGGATCGTGAGAGGGACCGCCATGCTGACCACCCGGCGTCGCCAGACCCTCTGGGGAGATCCGATCCAGACCAGGAGAATCGGGGTCACGATCGCCGCTCCGAGCCCGTTCGCCAGGTAGTCGTGGAGCCACTGGGGGGTGAATTCCTCGGGGGCGATCTGGCCGTGAGTTACCAGGGCGACGGTGGTGAGGGTGGCTCCTGCCAGAGCCGGTACGGGGCCGCTGAGGAGGACGAATCGCAGCGATTGAGGCAGGGTGTCGACTGGGCCGGGGTAAGGACAGAGCCGGCGGATGAGCCAAGTCCCCAGCCAGCCTTGCACCACGGGACCGAGCGAGCACATCAGGGTGCAGGCCGAGAAGGGTGTACCGGAAGAGGCCTCCCCTTCAGCGAGCCCGGCCGACCAGATGAAGGCAACCCCTGCCAGCCAGACCGGCAGCGCCATCCGGGCCGGACCCCACACCAGCATCGCCGCAAGGGCGATTCCCGCCTGCGGTGCGATGCCGACGATCCGCTCGGTACCCGGGTAAATCAAGGCCGAGACAAGTCCCGCGAGGAAGAAGGCCGCAGCCACCGTCGCCCCACGGGCCAAGCCTCCCTTGTCCGCAATCCGCTCCTCCGTGGCCTGAGGGGGATTTCGGTGCTCTGGAGCCTTTGTCGTCGGGGCTGGCATGCGACTGTCACGGCGACCTGGCGGTTCTTCCGGGGAAGGTGACGACGGTAACAGCCCGCTGACGGGTGGCGGGGGGAGAAGAGATC
>DMJJ01000255.1 GCA_003452185.1 Verrucomicrobiales bacterium
CCCTGTCTGCTGTATCGCCGACTGCCGAGTCGGCAGGCCTCACCTGCGCGGACGGGCGTCCCTTCCTCACCCAACGCCCCCCGGCGCACGCACGCCTGCCGGTTGGGCAACCGGCGATACAGCAGGCTGTGCAGCCTGCGCTACACTTTGCGGATCGTTTCAACTGAGCCGTCGGACGGGCGGCAACCCCGTGGAGATCCTCGTTTAGTCAACCCGAACACTCCGGAAGCGGGACTCTCGGAACGGAAGCGGTCCTCCTCCTCATGCGCCCGTAGTCCTTCTACTTCTGTCTGACCCCTTCCTATCACACCGGGATCGTGGCGGCTGCTCCCCGCTTGCGCCTCTCCCCCTGCCTTGACCTCCCGTGGTCGGGCCCCGCAGACTGGCCGCCACTCGCGCGCCATATGAGTAATCCGAGCCCCTGGATCCGGCAGCTTCAGGAAATCGTCGGGAGTGAGCAGGTGCTCACCCGTCGTGAGGACCTCCTCGCGTACGCCTATGACGGCACGCCCGCCCTGCTTCAGGAGCCCGCGGCGGTGGTCTTTCCCGCCAACACCGGACAGGTTCAGGAGATCCTGCGGCTCGCCAACACCCTCCGCCGCCCGGTGGTCACCCGTGGGTCCGGCACCGGGCTCAGCGGCGGAAGTCTTCCGGCGCCGGGGGCCATCGTACTCTGCACCCTGAGGATGGACCGCATTCTTGAGGTCGATCCCGCCAACCTGACGCTTCTCACGGAGCCCGGGGCCACCACGGTCACCATCGCCGAGGCCGCTTCCAAGGCGGGCCTCTTCTATCCCCCGGACCCCGGCTCCATGCGCATCTCCACGATCGGGGGAAACGTGGCCGAGAACTCCGGGGGGCTTCGCGGGCTGAAATACGGCATCACCCGGAACTACGTCATGGGGCTGGAGGTGGTGCTCCCGACCGGGGAGCTGCTCTGGTGCGGGAACAAGTGCGTGAAGGACGTCGCGGGCTACAGCCTTCGCGACCTCTTCATCGGGAGCGAGGGGACGCTCGGGATCCTGACCAAGGTCCTGCTCAAGCTAATCCCGGCTCCCGCCTCCAAGCGGACGCTCGTCGCCACGTTTGGGGCGATGGACCAGGCTGCGCAGACGGTGAGCGACATCATCGCGGCCCGGATCATCCCCTGCACCCTGGAGTTCCTTGATCGGACGACGATCCACTGCGTTGAGGACTACGCGCACGTCGGTCTCCCCCTCGACTGCGAGGCCCTGCTCCTGATGGAGAGCGACGGTCATCCCGCGGTCGTGGCCGAGGAGGTGGCCCGCATGGAGGCGATCGCCCGGCAGAACGGGTGCCTCGGCATCCGGGTGGCGCGGGACGACGCCGAGGCGGCGCAGTTGGCCACCGCCCGGCGGAGCGCGTTCAGCGCCCTGGCCCGTGTCGCCCCCACGACGATTCTGGAGGATGCCACCGTCCCCCGGAGCGAGCTGGCGCGTATGATCCGGTTTGTTGCCGATGTCGCCCGCCGGCACAAGCTGAGGATCGGCACCTTCGGCCACATGGGGGACGGGAACCTCCATCCCACGTTCCTGACCGACGAGCGGAACCATGAGGAGATGCACCGGGTGGAGCTCGCGTTCCGGGAGATCTTCGAGGAGGCGATCCGCCTTGGCGGCACGATCACCGGAGAGCATGGGGTCGGGGTCGCGAAGAAGGCCTTTCTCCCGCAGTTCGCCGGGGATGCGCAGATGCGGGTGATGCGGGAGCTGCGGCGCGTGCTGGATCCCGCGGGGATTCTCAACCCTGGAAAGATGTTCGACTGACCTGGTCCCACCGATGAACACCGACACGCCTCCCCCCGCCTCGACGGACCGTTTCCTCCGGATGGCCCGGGGCGCCAGCGCCCTGGCCTGTGGGGCCATGGCCGCGTTCCTCTACTCCCTCAAGCGGGTGAACCCGACGCTCGACCTGGAGCTCGGGGCCGGGTCGCTCCTGGCCGCCGGGCTCGGGGCCTTCCTGGCCTGGGTGATCTGGAATGCCGTGGCCCGGATGAACACCGGGGAGGCCGTGGCCCCGTCGCGGCCCCTGCGCTGGGGGATGGGCCTCGCCGCCGGGATCCTGCTGGTCGGGACTTTCGCGGGGTTCTGGATCGCGATCCGGGATGTCCGAAGGGAAGCCCTTCTCCAGGTGATCCAGGGAACCGCCCTCGCCGTGATGGTCCTCTCCGGCATCGGGTGGGTGCTGTTCAAGCTGACGCGGCTCCTGAACCAGGGGGAGCCTCCCGAGGGCTCGACGGGGGAGCCGCCCCCCGGCCAGGAGGAGGAATGAGCCTGCGCCCCGAATCCCCCCTTCGCGGGCTCGATTACTCGGTGGTCCAGCAGTGCATGCACTGCGGGATGTGCCTTCCCACCTGCCCGACGTACGACGTCACCCGGTTGGAGCGGAACAGCCCCCGGGGGCGCATCGCCCTCATGCGGGCGATCGCGGACGAGCGGATCCCCGTCACCCGCACCTTTGCGGAGGAGATGTACTTCTGCCTGGGCTGCCTGGCCTGCATCACGGCCTGCCCTGCGGGGGTTGACTACGCGGGCCTGTTCGAGCATGCGAGAGCCGAAGCTGAGGCCTCGGGCGTGCTCGACAGCCCGCGACGCTCGCTCCTCCGGGGGGTGATCCTCAAGTGGCTGTTTGGTGACCTCGAGCGGCTCCGGTTGGTGGGGGCGGTCCTGCGCCTCTATCAGCGGCTTGGCCTCCAGGAGGCGGTTCGTCGGAGCGGCCTCCTCAGGCTCCTTCCCGCGCGGCTTCGCGAGTTGGAGTCGATGACCCCCACGGTGCTGCCCCACGTCACGTCGGAGCTCGTCGGATGCGTCACCCCGGCACGGGGGGGCGCCCCCCGGCATCGGGTGGCGCTCCTCTCCGGGTGCGCCCAGGACCTTCTCTTCAGCGATGTGAACCGGGACACCGCCGAGGTCCTCGCCCGCAACGGGTGCGAGGTGATCACCCCCGCGGAGCAGGTCTGCTGTGGATCGCTCCACGCCCACAACGGCGAGTGGGCCATGGCGCAGGAGCAGGCCCGGCGGCAGATCGATCTGCTTCCCCCTTCGGGGTTCGACGCCATCATCACGAACGCCGCCGGGTGCGGATCCCACCTCAAGCACTACTCGAAGCTCCTCGGGGAGGACCCCCGCTACCGGGAGCGGGCCGTCGAGTGGGATCGCAAGGTGAGGGACATCCACGAGTGGCTGGTGGAGATCGGCTTCGAGGCCCCACGCTCCCCAAGCCTCCCCCCTCCGCAGCGCGTGACCTACCACGAGGCGTGCCATCTCTGCCACGGACAGAAGATCACGGCCCAGCCCCGGGCGATCCTCCGGTCCATTCCCGGCGTCACCCTGACGGAGCTTCCCGAGAGCACCTGGTGCTGCGGAAGCGCCGGAATCTACAACCTGGTGCAGCCGGAAATGGCTGGAAAACTGCTGGAGCGAAAGGTCGATCACATCCTCACCACCCAGGCCGCGGTGGTGGCCACGGGGAATCCGGGATGCCTGCTTCAGGTGCAGTCCGGAGTGCGGAGGCGTGGGCTGTCCCTTCGGGTCGTCCATCCGGTGACGCTGCTGGCCGAGGCCTACCGGCGCGAGGCCCCGCAGGAGGGGTGAACGAGCGAGCCCCTCCGGGGCCCTCAGGGGAAGAGGCCGCGCATTCGCTTGGCCTCTTGCACCCGCCCCACCCCGATGCTCAGGGCGGCGAGACGCATCGTGATCCCCTGTTTCCGGCTCAGCCCCAGGGTCTGGGTGAAGGCCCCCTCCAGGATCCGGAAGAGCTTGTCGACCACCTCGCTCTCCGTCCAAAAGAAGCTCTGCAGATCCTGGACCCACTCGAAATAGGAGACCACCACGCCCCCGGCGTTGCAGAGGATGTCGGGGAGAATGAAAATCTCGGGCCGGTTTCCCAGGATCACGTCGGCCTCGGGGGTCGTCGGCCCGTTGGCCGCCTCGGCCAGGATCCGGCACCGGATGCGGGAGGCGTTCTCCCGGGTCACCTGGCGCTCCAGGGCCGCGGGAACGAGGATGTCGCACGGGATCAGGAGCAGTTCCTCGTTGGTCACCGGCTCCGCCCCGGGAAACCCGGCCACGGTCCGGTGGGCGGCGATGTGTTTCTCGAGCTCCCAGAGATCGAGCCCCGAGCGGTTGAAGATCCCCCCGTGGATGTCGCTCACGGCAATGACCTTCACGCCGTACTTCGCCAGCGAGAGCGCGGTCACGGACCCGACGTTCCCGAACCCCTGCACGACGGCGGTCGCCTGTGAGGCCGCGATGCCGAGGGTGTCCATGGCCCGGTTGATCAGGTAGGCAACCCCCCGTCCCGTCGCCTCGCGGCGCCCGACCGAACCTCCGATCCCGACCGGCTTGCCGGTGACGATGCTCGGGACGGTGTGGCCCACGTGCATCGAGTACGTGTCCATCATCCAGGCCATGGTCTGCTCATTCGTCCCCATGTCCGGGGCCATGATGTCGATCTGGGGCCCGATGAACGGGATCATCTCCTGGGTGAACCGGCGGGTCAGGCGTTCAAGCTCGCGCGACGACATCGCGGTGGGATCGCAACAGATGCCCCCCTTGGCCCCCCCGTAGGGGAGTCCTGTGAGGGCGCACTTCCAGCTCATCCACATGGCGAGGGCGGCGACCTCCCCGAGCTCCACCGCCGGGTTGTAGCGGAGGCCCCCCTTGGTGGGGCCCAGGGTGAGGTGATGCTGCACCCGGTGGCCCGTGAACACCTTCACCTCCCCGCTGTCGAGCTGGATGGGGAGGGCCACCGTCATCGAGCGCTTCGGATACTTGAGCCGGTCGCGCTGGGCCGGGGGGATCTCGAGGCGGTCGGCCACGAGGTCAAACTGCTCGCAGGCCATGCGGAAGGTCGGATGGTCGTAGACGTTCACGACCCCGACAATAGCCGGGACGGGTCGAAAGGCAAACGGCCCGCGGGCCCGTTTTTTTTGGTGCCTTGCACCCGGCCCGTTTCCTTCTAGAGTGGCCGCGTCGAGAGATCGCATGGCCACGACGAAACATTGCCACAAATGCGGCTGGGAGTGGCCCCTGAGCCCCCTCCCGGGCCGCAACGACAGCTGCCACCAGTGTGGGGCGGACATGAAGGTCTGCCTCAACTGCGTGAGCTACGACGCCCGGGCCGCCTACCAATGCCGCGACCGTCGTGCCGACCCCGTCGCCGAGAAGCACTCGGCGAACTTTTGCGAGTACTTCGACTTCCTCCGCCGCGAATGGAAGGGGGCTTCCACCGACTCCCGGGAGCAGGGGGCCCGGGACCAGCTCCGGAAGCTCTTTGGTGACTGACCCCCGAGGCCCGGCATCCGCATGAAGAACATTCTTTACTTCGACCTCGAGACCCAGAAGTCCGCCGATGAGGTGGGGGGATGGGACAAGATCCGCGACATGCGGATGAGCGTGGGGGTGACCTACAGCACCCAGCGGGGAGAGTACCGGATTTACGGGGAGGGGGAGGTCGACGAGCTCCTGCGGGAGCTGCAGCGGGCCGACCTGGTGGTCGGGTTCAACCAGGTGCGTTTTGACTACGAGGTGCTGCACGGGTACACGGTCTTCGACCTCACCCAGATCCCGAGTCTCGACATGCTGGTGGAGCTCCAAAAGACCCTTCCCCACCGCGTCTCCCTCGACTCCATCGCCACCGCCACCCTGGGGGTGGAGAAGACCTCCGAGGGCTTGCAGGCGATCCGGTGGTACCGGGAGGGGAAGATGCTCGAGATCGCCGAGTACTGCTGCTTCGACGTGAAGATCACCCGCCTCGTCCATGAGTACGGGGCCCAAAACCGGGTGCTGCACTACAACAACCGGTTCGGGAAGCTGCAGTCGGTTCCGGTCTCCTGGACTCTCTGACCCGGGCCCCCCGGGGTCAGGCGGCGGCCGAAAGCTCGATGGCCAGGTTCCTCATCAGGGTCATCCCGAGGAGCGGCTCCTGGAACATCAGGTCCTGGAGGGCCCCCACGGAGAACATGACCGCGATGGTGGTCGTGGCCGCGTAGGCGCTGAGCGGCCGGCGCTCGGTCTTCAGAAGGGCCTCCTCCCCGAAGAGCTGGCCGTTGGTCCATTTCTCCACCGGGGATTCGCTCTCGTTGAGATAGCCGTCCATCTGCCCCCGGATCACGAGGTGCAGGTCGGCCAGCTGATCCTGCTTGCCGAACACCTTCTGCCCGGCCCGGTACATTTGCTGGCGCCCGAGCATGGCGATTTTCCGCAGGTCCCCGTCCCCCAGCCCCGCGAAGAGCGGCTGGTCCCGGAGGAGGGAGATCATCGCGTGGCCCAGCGGCGGGTCGGCGAGATGGGGTTCGACGATGTCGACCATCCGCCGGGCTGCGGGCTCGAAGGGGACGATCTCCCGGACGTAGGGAATGTTGGTCTTGGCGAACTTCACCACGTCGAGCTGCCGGTCCCCCTCCGTGTAGAATCCCGGGAGGTAGGAAACCGGGGCGAATCCGAGTTGTTCCAGGCAGCGCAACATCCGTCCCGAGCCGGCCAGGACGTCGATCTCGACATACGAGGCGTTGAGCCCCTGCTGGGCGGCCCGCAGGACGTGCTGGATCACGGGCCGCACCGAGAACCCCGGGGCCGTGTGCACATCCAGGATTCGCACGCATTGGTCGAGCTCGTCGTGGAGAAACGTCACCCCGCCGACAATCGCGTTGCCCGAGCCGGCCATGAGCACATGGACCGAGGCGCGCGAGGTCACCCGCATCGGCCCGAACCCCTTGTGGAACGAGGAGGAGAGCCGCAGGTCGGCGGCCGGGGGGGGATGCTGGGTCCGCCACTCCTCAAAGGCCTCAAGGGTGCTGTCGAAGCAATGCACCGGGGGGTGGGCGGGAAGCCCCGTGATTCCCTCCCGGACGGGGCCCGGATCCGGAAGCCCGAGGCTGGAGAGAACCTCGCAGGCCAGGGCATGCGTCTGGGGAGGGAGCTCCCCGACCGGCAGCCGCCGTTGCAGGACCGTGTGCTCCGGGATCATGTAGAAGAGGGTTCCCTCCCGGGTTGGGCGGGTGTGCTTCATCGGCTGGTAGCCGACTGCGGGGCAGCCGCTCCCCTCCAGGAGCCGCTGCTGCTGGGTCTCGCTTGCGGGGACCCGGAGGATCCCCAGCTCGGAGCGCTCGGCGCACAGGATCCTCACCTGCTCCAAAAGGGCCTGGGCGTTTCCGGACTCAAAGGTTCCCGGGCGGAAGAGATTCCTGCCGAGGTTGGCGATCGGGTTGACCGCCACGTCGGGCCTGAGAAAGCTGATGCAGGCGTCGAGCCGCGGGCCGGCATCGACCACCCAGGTCTCGTGTCCCCCCTCCCGGCACATCTCCCGGGAGACCCAGCCGGGGTCGTAAACCTCCTTCGCAGGATGCTCCGCCCCGAGGCATTCCCGGATGAGGTCGAGGAGGGGCTTCACATCCTCCGCCGCAGCCAATCGAACATGCATGCTCATGAGAGTTCAGACGAATCTGGCCTACACCTGGAAAACCGGGACTCCGTTCCGATCCCCGCGCCAGGATTCCTTCCTGGTCCCGTCGCCCGTCCGCCCGCCCCGAAGCTGGCAGCCCGTGCACCCGCACGCCCACGTCTTCTCTCGGACTCGTTTTTTGAAAAGTTGAGACGGGCGCCGTGAAGAATTCTCTGATGCGTTTTCGGGGCAACGGAGTCGCATCGTGGGACATCTTCCCCCTGCCGCCAAAGCCCTGCTGGGGGAGCAGGTTCAGGCTGTCGTGCCGCCCGCGCCCGCCCTCGCTGGCCCAAGGGAGGACATTTCCCCGTTCTGCGGACCGGTCGGAAATGAGGCGTGACACCCCCCGTGGTTTCGGGCAGCACTACCGAACCGAAACCGCCCTATGAACCCTGCGTCACTCTCCGTGGTCCTCCCCCTGGTCGTGCTCCTCGGCGCCCTGTGCTCCTCGCCCGCCGCTAACGCGGCGACCGCGCCGCTGTCGCGTGCCATCCCGG